>JAPWUT010000041.1 GCA_028275425.1 Anaerolineae bacterium
TTACGGCGCATTGGTGGAGGCTAAGATGACCATTGCCTCCCTGAAGGAGCTGGGCCAGAGCCCGAAGAAAGTGGTCTTCGGGGGAAGGAAGCTCTTTGAGGAGCTTGCCAAAAAGCACCTTTCCGGGGAGCGAAGGGTCAAGCTTCTTGAGAAGTGGAGGGAGAGAAGGCAAGGCCTTCTTTTCGCCGTGGGCCAGAAGCACTCTAAGGGAAACCAGAACCTGAGGCTGGCCTGGGTTGATGGCTACCTTTTCCTTCGCATCACAATCGGGGAAAGGAATTGGGTCTATGCCAAGGTAATCCGAAAAGTGAAACGGGATAGGGATAAGTGGAAGGTGCTTCTGGCCCGCCTGATGAGGGCGGAAACCACGGGGGATTGGTTCCCCTACACTGTCACCTTGCGCCGGAAGGAAGGCAAGCTCTACGCCTTCATCTCCTTTGAGGAGGAGCTACCTCCGGTTTCAATCACCAAAGCTCAAGGAGTAATAGGGCTTGACCTCAATGCCGTCCCGCAACATGTGGCCTGGGCGGAAGCTTCTTCGGATGGGAATTTGGTCTCTCACGGGGCCATGCCCATTCCTGACCTTTCCGGGAAACCGAGGAAAGTGCGGGATTACATCCTCTGGCTTACGGCCTGGGAGATTGTTCGCCTGGCCAAGGAGAAGGGGAAGGCCATTGCTTTGGAGCGCCTTAGGCACATGCCTAAGGGGGAGCGAGGAGATGGAAGGCCGGCCCTCAGGCGAAAGCTTAGGAACTGGGCCTACCGGAGCCTTTTAGAAAAGGTCAAAATCTTGGCCCAAAGGGAAGGGATTGAGGTCATTGAAGTGAGTCCGGCTTACACTTCGGTCATAGGGGAATTGAAGTATGCACCGCAATTTCTATTGGACAAGGACCGAGCAGCGGCTTTGGTTATTGCCAGGCGTGCCCTGGGGTTTGAAGAGAAGATGCCCAAGCATTACGAGCGCTTATTGGGTGATGGAGAATTCCTTGGCTATGCCATTGCTTACTGGGAAGAGCAGGTTGAAGAGCTGAGGGCGAGGAAGAGAGAAGAGAAGAACTGGTGGAAGAGGAATGCGGTTCGGGGGAGTTTGGAGAAGGCAAAAAAATCCCTTCAGCTTCTTAGGGAAAGCGTGGGTGGCGAGCCAGTAGGGGCGACCTATCAGCTCGCTCCTTCCCAAGAGACGGCCGACCGATGGAAGGAGCCGGTGAGGGGCGGGCCCAAGCGCCTGCAGAATGGCTGGCAAGTCGCCTATGCAGCCCTCGTTGAGCCTATCCTTGGGGGTCTTTTAGGGACCTTTCTCCCCTGAGGCCGGTTCTGGTCTTGGGGGAATGGGAGAGGCCGGCGAGAAGGTTAGCTCCTGACTTGGTCCAGGGGCGAGATTATCAACACTATAGGGGAGGACCAGGAATCTTTCCTAAGGAGGAAGAAAATGTTCCCATTTTTCCCTGACCCGATTGCTTTTAGGATAGGGCCTTTGGCCATAAGGTGGTATGGATTGCTCCTTGCCCTTGGAGCCCTCGTGGCTGCTCTCATAGCCGAGAGGGAGGCCCGAAGGCGGGGCGATAACCCCGACCACGTCTGGAATGCCCTGAGCCTGTGCATAATCCTGGGCATAATAGGAGCCAGACTTTACCACGTCTTCTCCAGCCCAGCCGAAGGGCTCGGTTGGAGCTATTACCGCCAGCATCCGATTGACATCATCGCTTTCTGGAAAGGTGGGCTTCAGGGCCTGGGAATCTACGGGGCAGTGGCCGGCGGAATCTTAGGCCTCTTCATCTACACACGCATCGCCAAACTGAACTTCCTCCACTGGGCCGACCTCGGGGCCATGGTCCTGCCTCTGGCGCAGGCCATAGGGAGGTGGGGAAACTTCTTCAACCAGGAGCTATACGGATACCCAACAACACTTCCCTGGGGCATAAAGATTGACGCCGCCCACCGTTACGGCCCCTTCACTGACCTGAGCAAATACCCTGTAGAGACCACCCTCTTCCACCCGACTTTCCTCTACGAATCAATCCTCTGCTTGATAGCCTTCGGAATCATGATGTGGGTGAGCAGGCGCTTCAGCGGCCGCCTCAAGGATGGTGACCTCTTACTCCTCTACTTCATCCTCTACCCCCTCATCCGCATCATAACCGAATTCCAGAGGCCCGATGCTTGGAGGGCTTGGGGGATACCGGTAGCCCAGCTCATATCGGCAGGATGCATAGTTTTGGCTTCAGCTTTGCTCATCTACCGCCACGCTTTTAGGAGGGACTAATGCCACTGGGAGCTTTCACTTTCGTCCTTCACACGCACTTGCCCTTTGTCCGCATGGCCGGCCGCTGGCCCCACGGGGAAGAAATGCTGCACGAGGCTATGGCCGAAACCTACATCCCCCTCCTCAATGCCCTCTACGACTTGCGGGAAGAGGGGGTTGATTTCCGCCTGGCCATCGGGATAACGCCAATCCTCATGGAGCAATTGGCCGACGAAGAAGTGAAGAAGCACTTCATGGCCTACCTTGAAGAGAGGATACAGCTGGCCGAAGAAGATGCCAAAATACACTTAAAGCGAGGCGAGGAAGCAATAGCTTCCCTCGCCTCCTTCTACAAGGACTGGTACTCCGGAATCTTTCACAGCTTCGTTGCCCGCTTTGGTAAGGACATTTTAGGGGCATTCCGCCGGCTCCAGGACGAAGGCTACGTAGAAATCTTAACCAGTGCTGCTACCCACGCCTACTTACCGCTGCTTGACCGGGATTCCAGCATTTACGCCCAGCTGAGAGTAGGGTTACAAACCTACTTCCGCCACATGGGTCGGATGCCCAAGGGAATATGGCTTCCCGAATGCGGCTATCGCCCCGGCTACATGAAGGACCCGAGGCCTGGGGAACCAATCAATCACCCTTACTACAAGCCCGGGCTTGAGGAATTCCTGGCCGACCTCAACCTGCTCTTCTTCTTCACCGATTCCTACGTCATTGAAGGTGGGAGGATGGTGGGCAAAGTAGCAGGCGACGTTATCGGGCCATACGGCGGGGTCCCGCGGAGGAGGCTGGTCATAAAGACCGATGAGCTTCCTACCGTCCGCAAAGGCACCACCTTCCGTCCGTATTACATCCAAGCCACCAGGGTCGCCGTCTTTGGCCGGGATGAGGGAACTGGACTCCAAGTTTGGTCAGCAAGCTATGGCTACCCCGGAGATTTCCTCTACCGGGAGTTCCACAAGAAGGACGAGCACTCAGGCCTAAAGTTCTGGCGGGTAACGGGAGCTCAAGTGGACTTGGGCCGAAAGGAGGTTTACGACCCCGGAAGGGCCAAGGAACAGGTTAAAATCCACGTGGACCACTTCTGCAATCTGGTGAAGGGTAGGCTGAGGAGTTTCTACCAAGAGACAAACCAGTATGGGATAATCGTTTCGGCTTACGATACCGAGCTTTTCGGCCACTGGTGGTTTGAGGGCATCCTCTGGCTGAAAGAAGTCCTTCGCTCCCTCTCCCGTGACCCGGAAGTGGAGCTCACTACGCCCTCTTCCTACCTGGAGGAGCATCCGCCAACCGAAGCCATGGCCATCCCCGAAAGCTCCTGGGGCTTAGGTGGGGCCCACTGGACTTGGTTCAACCCTGAGACGGAGTGGATGTGGCCACTTATCCACAATGCCGAGCGGACGATGGAAGAGATGGTGGAGCTTTACCCCGATGCTCCGGACACGATGCGGGAGTTCCTCAACCAAGCTGCCAGGGAACTTCTTCTCCTGCAGGCCAGCGATTGGCCGTTCCTGATAAGCACTGGCCAGGCGAAGGATTACGCCATGGGCCGTTTCCAGCAGCACCTGGCCCGGTTCAACCACCTAATCTCCATAGCCAGGCGCGGTGAAACCTCCCCCCAAGATTGGGAATTCCTGAAGGAAATTTCCGGCGTTGACAACCCCTTCCCGGACATAGATTACAGACTCTTCAAAGAGAGGGAGCAAGCATGAGCCACACCGTGACTGTGCCATTCAAAGTTCGCCTTTACGAGCTGGACAGCCTTGGGCACGTCAACAATGCCGTTTACCTCAGGTATTGCGAGCAAGCAGCCATGGAAGCATCGGAGAGCGTGGGCTATACCCTGGAAAAGTATCGGGAAAAGGGGTGGATTTGGGTCATAAAGCACACGATACTTGAGCATGTAGCTCCGGCCTTTTACGGCGATATCATTGAAGTGACCACGTGGATAAGCCAGATAACCCCTGCCAGCACTTTCCGGGAATACCTCCTTACTCGTCAGGGTGATGGGGCCTTGATTGCCAGAGCCAGGAGCCGCTGGGTCCTTCTGGATGCCGAGAGCGGTCGCCCCCTCCGTATGCCCGCGGAGATGAGGGAACTGTTCCGTCCCAACGGGAAGATTGCGGTGAGGGATTTAAAGCCGATGCGGGGCGAAAAGCCTATAGAAAGAGCGAAAGTCTTCTCCCACCAACGCAAAGTCCAGCGTTACGAACTGGACTCAGCAGGGCACGTGAACAATGCCGTTTACCTCAACTGGTTGGAGCAGGCCAAATTTGATGCGATGGCCTCAGCTGGCTACACTACCGCCTGGCTCAAGGAAGTAGGCATAACCATTGTCCAGGTCCGAGCGGAAATAGAATACATGAAACCGGCGGTGGAAGGGGATGAGCTGGAGATAATAAGCCGGCTTGCGGCCATGGCTCGGACCCACGGCACTTGGGAGCACCTTATTTACAAGAAACCCACGGGCGAACTTATAGCCAGAGCCTGGTCCACCGGCGCCTTCCTAAACCCCTCTGGCAACCCAACCCGTGCCCCTGAGGAGCTGATAAATGCCCTTATTGAGTAAAAGCTTGAGGAAACACCTTGCCCTTTTAGGCAAAATAGACCCATTCATCCCGGTCTGCGTTTTACTTTCCCTGCTTTTAGTAGAGCCTTTGCTCAAACCTGGCCTCCCCAACACCGCCGACGGCCTCTTACACTTTTTCCGCTCCGCCCTGTGGCGCTGGGCCTGTAAGTCTAAATTTCTTGTCCAGGCATAATTCCTGTATAATAGCGCCAGGAGGGATTATGCCAGAGGAATGTAGCCGGAGAGAATTTCTCAAATACTTGCTCGGCTGGACAGCAGCCCTTTTCTTAGAGGGATGCATGGGCAAACTACAGCCTGCTCCTTTAACCCCAATTTTAAGCCCTACTTCTACCGTGTCCCCAACCTCAACGCCAACGCCTAAGCCCTCCCAAACCTCCACCACCTTGCCTCCAAGTGCCGAAATTGCCATCGCCAGGGGGAAGGATTGGGAGGCTATCACCAGGGCGGCTGTAGAAGCCATAGGCGGAATGAAGGCTTTCGTTAAGCCTGGGGATACTGTGCTACTAAAGCCCAACATCTGCACCGCCGGACGACCACCAGAATATGCTGCCACTTCCCATCCCATTGTGGTAGCTACAGTGGCTAAGATGTGCTGGGAGGCCGGAGCTAAAAAGGTTTTGCTGTTTGACTTACCATTTTCCGGAACTCAAGAGGCTGCTTACAAAGACAGCGGCATCGCTGATGCCGTAAAAGGTTTGGACGTGGAACTCCTGTTCGCTTCCCCCAGACAATACGAGAAGGTTCCGGTCTCAGGGAGGGATTTGAAGGAGTGGACTTTCCTTCGCCAGGCCTTGGAAGCCGATGTCTTCATAAACATACCAATCGCCAAACATCATTCAGAAGCAGGCCTAACCTTAGGGATGAAGAACGTCATGGGTGTAATCCAAGACCGACCATTCATGCATTGGAACCTGCACCAGCGCATCGCTGATTTGAACACCGTCGTCCGCTCGCACCTTGTGGTTGTAGATGCTACCCGCATCCTGGTGGCCCATGGTCCCCAAGGCGGAAAGCTGGAGGATGTCCGCATTACTGATACTGTAATCGCTTCAGCCGATGTGGTAGCGGCTGATGCTTTGGCTGCTACCCTGTTCGGGAGAAGTTGGCGCGATATAGGCTACATAAGGATTGGGGCAGAGATGGGCCTCGGTTTGCCCGAAGGCCGTCGCTTGGCAGAGGTGGTCCTTTGATGGTGTGGAGGAGGCTTCGCATCTTCTCCCAGGCTTTGTTCTTCGCCCTTTTCCTCGCCTTAGGGATTAGAGCTTCTCAGGGCTTCACCGGAGCACCTTGGAACCTTTTCCCTCGCTTTGACCCTCTGGCCGCAATTTCAGTCTCCATCGGAGTAAAGAGGCTGCTTTGGGCTTCATTCTGGGGCGCCGCTTTGACCCTAAGCTTAACTTTGCTATTGGGAAGAGCCTTCTGCGGATGGGTTTGCCCGTTGGGAGCTTTCTTGGATTGGACCTCTAGGCCAATCCCCAGGAAGCGAAGGAGCAGGGGCTCTTACCTTTTCCACGCCAGTTTCTTCCTACTCACTTTCATCCTTGCCCTTTCCCTCGCCAGTAAGCTTTGGCCACTCTTCCTTGACCCCATCACTATCGCCCAGAGAACCCTCGTAGCCTCTTTGCACCCAGTGCTCGGATGGCTTCTAAGAGCCGTGGGCGATGCCCTTTACCCCCTAAGGCCACTTCAAGGGCTTGTTGAATTCGCCGACAAAGCGTGGCGGTGGGTTGGCCTTCTACCTCAGGGCGGACTTCGCCTCTACCGCTTTTCCCTCTTTTTCCTTGCCCTCCTCTTGCTCTTGGCTCTGCTCAACAGGCTTGCTCCTCGCTTCTGGTGCCGTGCACTCTGCCCCCTCGGAGCTCTCCTTACCCTCGCCGGGCGCTTTTCCCCACTTGTGGTGAAAATTGACGAAGAGGCCTGCACCCAATGCGGCCTCTGTGCTGATATCTGCCCAATCCTCCCAGCTGGGGCTAATAGAGTAGATAGCCGGGCCGATTGCTGGCGTTGTGCTGATTGTATTGCCTTCTGCCCGGAAAAGGCCATCTCCTTTGCTTGGGCCAAGCCTCACTGCCAACCGCTTACTTTCAGCCCATCCCGCCGAGCTTTCCTGGGTGGGCTCTTAGGAGCGGGGGCAGCTCTACTAATTGCTCGCTCAGATGCCCTTAGCCGCCGCAATTCCCCGAACATCATAAGGCCTCCAGGGGCTAAGGTTAAGTTATCTCTGGGAAAGTACGATGAGTCCGAATTTTTGAGCCGATGCATCCGCTGCGGACTGTGCTGGAAAGTCTGCCCCACCAACGGCCTCCAGCCTGCGGGAACAGAGGCCGGAATTGAAAGCTTCTGGACCCCCATCCTAATCCCCAGAATCGGGTACTGCGATTATGGTTGCACGGCCTGTGGGGAAATTTGCCCCACCGGTGCCATTGAAAGGTTAAGCCTTGAAGAGAAGAGGAGAAGGAAGATAGGCCTGGCCTACATAGACCAGAAACGCTGCATCCCCTATAGCTTGCATCTTCCCTGTACGGTATGCGAGGAAATGTGCCCCGTCCCGGATAAAGCCATAGTCCTTGAGGAACGGGAAATTGAAGGCAAAACCTTACTCTTCCCCAAAGTCCTGCCCGAAAGATGCATAGGGTGCGGGATATGCGAGAACAAATGCCCTGTCCCCGATGAAGCAGCCATAAGGGTTTATGCCCCATTCGTGGTTTAGGAGGGAAAATGCGCTTTAGAAGCGTTCTCCGTCTGGCTATCCTCATCTTGAGCGGCCTCCTCATCCTTACTTTCGCCTGGCTTTCCTCTCGTCCGATGCTTCCACCTCCTCCTCTTTCACCTCCTGCCATCTCACCCTCGGAAAGCCAACATTTTCGGGTCCTGGCCATAGTAGTGGAGGGGGCAAATAGGGAGCTAATCAACTTGGCTACTCCTTACCTCGTGGCCGACCTCAAGGCGCCGGAAGAGATTACCGTTGCTCTCTCCACCCTTGCCACAGGGATTTCACAGAGGGGTGAGGAGGAAGTGGAGCCATTCTGGCGAACTGCTATGCGCCGCGGGCTCAAGGCCGCCGTCCTCTTCTGGCCCGAAATCTACCCCGATTCTGAACTCAAGGCCGATTACACGGTAGCTCCAGCCTCTTGCTATGGAAGCTCATCACTTCACACCGTCTCCTTCTCCCAACCCCCGTCCATTCCAGCCTCGCTTCCCCCCTCATTCAGCCCGCCGGTTGAAGGCATCGTGGAAATAAGGGAAGAGGGCGGTCTGATGGCCTCCTTGCACCTCTGGGCTTTGGATAGCTCGGATGACAGCAAGAGCAATTACGCTGCTGTGCTCTTGGAAGGTAGCCAGAAGCCTCTGCACCCCGGAGAATGGCTTGCCTTAGAGGTTGACCATCACCTCCATTCAGGTTCTCTCTTCAAGCTTTTGGAGTTATCCCCTGAAGCCAAGAGAGCCGTTCTCTACCGAACCCCCCTTTGCTACACCTACGCCTTCCCGCCTTCCCTCCTTCAGGAACTGAACAAGAAGCTGGGCTTCTTCCGTCCCCCACCCGACCCCCAAAGCTTGGCCGAAGGGTGGATAAAGCCCGAGGATGCTTCGTTCTTGGAAAAGGAGGTGACCCGCTGGACAACGGAGGCCATTGCTTTGGTCTGGGAACAATACAAGCCGGACTTACTTCTGGCTCACTTTCCCCAATCCTCAACTTTGACTGCCGAAAGCCTTAGGCCCCTGGCCGAAGGGATGAGAGAAGGGGAAGTCATGGTGCTCATCTCCCTCGCTCCTGAAGGTTTCTTGGCCGTTTACGGTGGGGAAAAGCAAAGCCTTGCAAACCCCTTCTCCCTTTCGGCTGAGGATGTAGCCCCGTTGCTGCTCTCCCTTCTTCTTAGGTAAGTGCCAAAATTGGCGGGAGGTGCGCTGTGGGAAGGAGGTTGCTGGCCATAATGCGCAAGGAGGTAATACACATACGCCGCGACCCCCGAACCTTGGCGGTCATGTTCCTAATCCCACTAATCCAGATGTTCCTCTTGGGCTATGCTGCTACCTTAGACGTGAAGCAGCTCAAGACCGCAGTCCTGGATTTGGATCGCTCAAGGGCCAGTCGGGAGCTGGTTGAGACCTATAAAGCTTCCAATTACTTTAACCCCGTCTACTTTGTAAGCTCGGAAGAGGAGCTCGCTCGTCTGATAGACAGCGGGAAAGCCAGAGCAGGGATGATTATCCCCGCAGGCTATAGTTCCTCTCTCGCTCGTGGGGAGAAGGCCTCAGTTTACTTCATCATAGACGGTTCTGACCCCAATGTGGCCAATACCGCTTTCTCCGCCTCCCAGAGCATCGCTCAAAGCTTCTCCTTGAAGCTCCTGCCACTGAAAAGCCCTCCGATTGTGGAAGCTATCCCCAGGGTTTGGTACAATCCGCAGATGCGCAGTTCAAACTTCATGATACCAGGCCTTATCGGGCTAATAATGGGCCTTATCACCACCATCCTTACCGCTTTAGCCATAGTGCGGGAGAAAGAGCAAGGCACAATTGAGCAGCTCATGGTCACACCGATAAGGCCATTTGAGCTTTTGACCGGTAAGATTGCCCCCTACGTGGTCATCGCTTTCCTTGAGTTAGGGGAAGTGCTCTTGGTTGGTCATTTTTGGTTCAAAGTGCCCATAAGGGGGGGCATACCCTTGCTCTTAGCCCTTTCCTTCGTTTTCCTCTTTGCCACTTTGGGCATAGGCCTCTTCATCTCCTCTGTAGCCAACACCCAGCGGGAAGCCATGTTCTTGGCCTTCTTCATCATCCTGCCTTCCATTTTCCTTTCAGGCTTCATCTTCCCCTTGGAAGCAATGCCGAAGGTCTTGCAACTACTGAGCTACATCGTCCCACTCCGCTACTACATGACCATAGTGCGGGGTATAATTGTAAAGGGGGTGGGGGTTGGAGCTCTTTGGGAGCACATAATTCCCCTCGCCCTCCTTGGGATGGCAATATTCACAGGGGCAACTTTGAGGATACGCAAGAGGTTGGAATGATGGAGCAAGAGCTGGCAATAGAAACCAGGGAATTGACCAAAGTCTTCGGCCGGGTAAAGGCAGTAGAAGGGCTAAACCTTAGGGTCTACCGAGGAGAAATCTTTGGTTTGGTTGGGCCGGACGGAGCTGGAAAGACTACAACTCTTAGGATTCTGGCTTCTGTGATGGCCCCATCTTCTGGGGTAGCCTTTGTCGGCGGCTATAACGTGGTAACCCAGGCTGAAGAGGTTAAAAAGAGCGTAGGATACATGCCCCAGCACTTCGCTCTCTACGGCGACCTCACGGTTGTGGAGAATTTGGACTTTTTCGCCGACCTATTTGAAGTTCCCGAAGGGGTCAGGGCGGAGAGGATAAAGAGGCTTCTGCGCTTTGCTCGGCTTGAGGATTTTCGGAACCGTCGGGCCTCGCAGCTTTCGGGGGGGATGCAGAAGAAGCTGGCTTTGGCTTGTGCCCTCATCCATAATCCCCAAATCCTCCTCTTGGATGAGCCTACTACCGGGGTTGACCCTATATCTCGCCGGGAATTTTGGGACCTTATCACCGAGCTCCACCTCCAGAAAGCCACAATCGTAGTGAGCACTTGCTACATGGACGAAGCCGAGCGCTTCTCCAGGGTTGGATTCATGCACCAGGGGAAACTCCTGGCTTGCTCCGAGCCTTCAAAACTGAAGGAGATTGTGCCAAGCGG
>JAPWUT010000142.1 GCA_028275425.1 Anaerolineae bacterium
ATCTCCGAAGTCATCTCCGGCACCGGGGTTTTCGGCAAACTCAGCGTCTCGGTCCACTTGGTCATAGAGGAAGGCCTCAAGGAGCCGAGGCCTGCCAGGACAATACCTGCCCACTTTTCCCCAGTTTACTACGCTACCCAGGAAGACGTGGAAAAGGTCTTCGGGAAGGAAGGAACCCCAGGCCGCCACTTTTTCTACATAGGCGAGCCCATTGACATGGAAGGGATAAAGCTTACGATAGACATGGGGAAACTGGTAGAGCGCTCCAGCGGCATCTTCGGGAAATCCGGGACCGGCAAAACCTTCCTGACCCGCTTGCTCCTTGCTGGAATCTTGAGGGAAAACGTCGCCACCTGCTTGGTCTTTGATATGCACAGCGAATATGGCTGGGAAGCAGAAGGAGAAGGAGGAATAAGGGTCAAAGGCTTGCGTCAGCTCTTCGGAGATAGGGTGGCAATATTCACCTTAGACCGCGAATCCACCTTGAGGAGGGGCATAAGGCCCGATGCCATTGTCCGGATACCGTGGAAATCGGTTGAGCCAGAAGATATAATCGTGCTCCAGGGGTTACTGGACATATCCGAGGCAGGCGTTGGGGCAATATATGCCATGAGGAGGGCCTGGGGGGAAGGTTGGCTGGAACGCTTTTTCAACCTTACGGATGAGGACTTTGATGAACTTGTGGAGAAACACCGCCAGTCCTCTTCCACCATAAACGCTTTACACCGTAAGCTCGCCAGGCTTCAAGACTTGCCCTTCTTCTGTGCTGACACCCAGGAGGATTCGGTCAGGCTCATGCTGGACTACATCCTTAGAGGCCGGAGTGTGGTGTTAGAGTTCGGCCGCTTCGGGAGGGATTTGAGGGCTTACATAATCGTGGCCAACTACATAACCCGAAGGATACACGAGGAATTCGTCCGCCTCAAGGAAGAAGCGCTGGGAGGCATTGGCCCAGAGCCTCCGCAATTGGTGATAGTAATTGAAGAGGCCCACAAATTCCTTGACCCAATGGTAGCTCGCCAGACCATATTCGGAACCATAGCTCGGGAGATGCGCAAATACAACGTGACCCTCCTTGTAGTGGACCAACGCCCCAGTGGGATAGATGAAGAAGTCATGAGCCAAATTGCCACGCGCATAACTTGCCTTTTGGACAATGAAGCTGACATAAAAGCGGTTTTGAGCGGGATACCGGGAGCGGCGGGGCTCAGGGATGTTCTGGCCAGGCTTGAGACTCGCCAGCAAGCCCTTGCCTTGGGCCATGCTGTCCCCATGCCTGTCCCGATAAAAGTCAGGAGTTACGGCACTCCCGATTTTTACGCCTCCTTCCAAAAAGCCCCTCGGGCTGAACTGAAGGCCCTCATTTGGGGGCAAGAAGAGAATGACAACCCTTGAGGAGGAGCTTATGGAGCTCAAAGTGGTCAAAATTGAGAAGCCCGCCAATGTCAACATAATCCTGGGGATGAGCCATTTCATAAAGACCGTTGAAGACATTTATGAGGCCATGGTCAACACCGTCCCCGGGATAAAGTTTGGGGTCGCCTTCTGCGAATCTTCGGGGCCGGCTTTGGTCCGCTATGCCGGGACTGATGAGGAGATGATTGAGCTTGCTAAGAAGAATGCTTTTGCCCTAAGTGCTGGCCACAGCTTCATCGTCTGCCTTGCGCCTGGCTTCTACCCGATAAACGTCCTCAACGCCATAAAGAATGTGCCAGAAGTCTGCCGCATATTCTGCGCCACTGCTAACGACGTTGAAGTCATCATAGCCGAAACTGAGCAGGGCCGTGGAATCCTCGGGGTTATTGATGGCCTCAAGAGCAAGGGGATTGAGACGGAGAAAGATATAGAGGAGCGCAAAGCCTTCCTGCGCCGGATAGGGTACAAATTCTAATGGGCAAAATCCTCTTCATTTTTGTAGATGGCCTTGGCCTTGCCCCGGAGGGGGAACATAACCCTTTTTCCAGGGCTTCTACTCCGTTCCTGAGGAAGCTTTTGGGTGGTGCTTTCACCCTGGAGAGGGTCCAAGAGAAAAATGGCCTTGTCCTAAAAGCGCTTGATGCCCGGCTTGGGGTTGAAGGGATACCTCAATCCGCTACTGGCCAGACGGCCCTTTTCACCGGGGTCAATGCCCCCGCCTTGATGAACGCCCACCTCCACGCCTGGCCAACCGGCCAATTGGTGGAAATCCTACAGGGGCAGAATTTCCTCAAAAAAGCCAAAGAAGAGGGGTTCAAAGTGACCTTCGCCAATGCTTATACACCCCTTTACTTTGAGTTAGTGGAGAGCGGGAAAAGGCCCCATTCCGCCACAAGCTGGTTAACCATATCGGCCGGGATACCTTTCCGCACTTTGCAAGACCTCAAAATGGGCAAGGCGGTCTATTGGGACATCGTCCACGAATACTTGGTGAACTACCTGAAAATTCCGGATATACCCAAGATTGAGCCTGAGGAGGCTGGGCGGAACCTTGCTCGTCTGGCAGAGGAGCATGACTTAGTGCTCTTTGAGACCTTCCTACTGGATCTTGCCGGCCACAAGAAGTTGCCTTGGAGCGTGGAGGAGACTCTGGACCTATTTGACCGCTTCCTCTCGGGAGTGCTGGAGTCGCCCTCTTTCACCCTGGTGCTTTCAAGCGACCACGGAAATGTAGAGGACGATTCGGTCAAGGTTCACACTGCAAACCCTGTTCCCCTCTTGGCAGTGGGGCCTTTGGCCTCACTCTTTTCTCGCTGCCAAGCCATAACCGACGTAGCTGAAGCAATCCTTGAAGCACTGCGAAGACCTAACGACCGAGGATAATACCGCTTTCTCCTGCGCCGTAGCCTTTCAGAGAAGGGCCTTCCGTCTCTTCCGGCTCCTCTAAGAGCTGGAAGAGCTTCTCCACATCTTCAGGAAAAAGGCCATAGCGGTTTTTAAGGTCCAGCAATTCTTTGGCGATGTCTTTAACCAAGGATTTCCTCAAATCCTGGGCATCTTTGAAAACTTTCCACTCAAACTTGCTCACCCTCAGGAAATATTGGGCGGAAGGGCTATAACCTACATCCTTGCGGTAAGCCAGGGTAGGCTTCCCCAATCGGCGGGCGAGCTCCCACTCCAAACCGATGGGTGCGGAGGCATCCTGGCCAAGGATGATTAAGTAAAGGTCTGCTCTCTCAACCGCTTTCGTTATGGACTCCAGCGATTCCCCGCCGTGGACGGTGTGGCGTATTTCCCACCCCCTGGACACGGGCAAGCCCGCTACCACTTGCCCGACTATTTCCCTTTCCTCTTCAAGTTCACGGCTGGAGCTAACGAAGAGGCAAATCTTCCTCGCCATGGCTTTATCCATTATGAACTTTTAGCACAGGGAGGATAGAGCTGTCAAATGCATACTCTTGGCCTGAGGTTGTGCTTCCTAAGCTGCCTCAGTTTGCCATGCCGGTGGATTTACGTTAAAATTTGAGGGACCAAAGCTTTTCCTTAGGGAAAGGGCATGGAAAAGAGCGAAAAACTGGGCAAGGTGGAGATAACCCCTAAGGCCTTGATTGAACTAATAGCCATCACAGCCCTGGAATGTTATGGGATTGTTGGCCTGGCTAAGAGGAGCCTTTGGCCTGGAAGCTACCCCTACGGCGTGGAAATATATTGGGCAGGGCCAGAACTAATCATCAACCTCTACGTAATCATGGAATACGGCGTGCGCATAACCGAGGTTGCCCATAACCTGATGGAAAGGGTAAAATACGTAGTGGAGAAAAACCTCGGAATCCCAGTTGCTCAAGTCAATGTTTACGTGCAAGACCTAAGGGTAAACACCTAAGGCTTAGGGGGAAAGAGTGGAAAATTTGGCTTGGGATGGCGTAACACTCAAAAATCTCTTCAAAGCGGCCACTGCTTGGCTTGAACGTAATGCTAACTTCATAAACGCTCTCAACGTTTACCCCGTGCCCGATGGCGATACCGGAACCAACATGCTCCTTACCATGCAGGCCTGCGTCAGGGAAATTGAGGGGGTAAAGGAGAATTCGGCTTGGATTGTGGCCCAGAAAGCAGCCTACGGCGCTTTGATGGGGGCCAGGGGTAACTCCGGCGTCATCCTATCCCAGATATGGAGAGGGTTCGCCAAGGCTCTGGACAAAAAGGATGTGATAAGGGTCCAAGACCTGGCCGATGCTCTGGCTGAAGCTGCCTCCACTGCTTACAAAGGAGTCATAAAGCCGGTGGAAGGCACTATCCTCACCGTCATAAGGGAAATGGCCGAAGCTATTCAAGCCATTCGGAACCAGACAGATGACCTTGTGGTAGCTTTGGAGCATGTGGTGGAAGCGGCCAGAATTGCCGTGGCTAAGACCCCTTCCCTTCTCCCTATCCTCAAAGAAGCTGGGGTTGTGGATGCAGGAGGGCAAGGGCTTCTGGTCATAATGGAAGGGTTCCTAAAACACTTGCGAGGTGAAAAATTGGAAGAAAAAGCTATCCTTGAGGAAACAGCCGTAAGGACCGAAGCCTTGGAAGGAGAATACGGCTACGATGTCCAGTTCATAATCAAAGGCCAGAACTTAGACGTGGAGGAGATAAGGAAGGCTCTTTCCACCATGGGCGACTCGGTCTTAGTAGTGGGCGATTCAACCACGGTCAAAGTCCACCTCCACACCAATGAGCCGGGCACACCCCTGAATTACGGGGTAAAGTGGGGTGCCTTGGTAGATATAGTGGTTGAGAACATGCAAGAGCAATACCGAGAATTTGTCCTCAAGCGCGAAGCCCAGCCTACCCCGCCTCAGCCCCCTAAAAAGGTGGCCGTGGTAGCAGTAGTGCCGGGCAAAGGCCTGGCCGAAATCTTCAAAAGCCTCTCCACCGATGCCACTATCTTCGGTGGCCAAACCATGAACCCAAGCATAGAAGAGATA
>JAPWUT010000196.1 GCA_028275425.1 Anaerolineae bacterium
GGGTTTACACCGTTAGGGACCTCCTCTACCTCTTCCCCAGGCGATACGTGGATTACAGCAACATAAAGACCATAAACCGCCTCCGCTACGGTGAGGAAGTCACCATAATGGGGAACGTGTGGGACGTAAGCGTGCGGGAGGCCAAAAGCGGCCTTACGGTAGTCTCCTGCCTCCTGGCCGATGGCACTGGAGTTATAGAGATAAGTTGGTTCAACCAGCCCCACCTTGCCCAACAACTCCGGCCCGGAAAGCAAATAGTGGTAAGTGGCCGGGTGGATGAATTCATGGGCCGCCTTACCATGACCTCGCCCGAGTGGGAGCCCCTGGACAGAGAATTGGTCAGTACCGGCCGCATAGTCCCAATATACCCTTTGACCAAAGGCCTGAGCCCGCGTTGGCTCCGCCGACTAATGCTTAAAACCACAAAATACTGGGCGGATAAAGTCCCAGACCTTCTGCCTGACAGGATTAAAGAAGAACGCAAGCTTTTAGATTTGGGCACGGCTCTGGCCCAGATTCATTTCCCCGACAGCCAAGAGCTATTGAAAGAAGCCCGACGCCGCCTGGCCTTTGACGAACTTTTGCTCCTTCAACTGGGGGTAATGCGCCAGAAATTTGCCTGGCAAAGCAACCCCGGCCGAGCTATTGAGGTAAACCCTGGCTTTGTAGAAAGCATAATCTCTTCCTTGCCCTTCAAACTTACGGACGCCCAGCAAAGGGCCCTCAACGAAATCTTGAGAGACTTGGCCGGAGATAGGCCAATGAGCCGGCTTCTCCAAGGGGAAGTCGGCTCCGGCAAGACCGTGGTCGCCCTGATAGCGATGCTGGTCACAGTAGCTGCCGGTTACCAAGCGGCTATGATGGCCCCCACCGAAATCTTGGCCGAGCAGCATTACCAAACCATCACCTCACTTTTGGGGGGGATGAACCTTAAGCACCCTCGCACGCAAGCGCCTTTCTCCCCCAGAGTTCGCCTCTTAATCGGCAGCATGAAACCATCGGAGAAGAAGCAAATCCAAGAGGAAATTGCCTCGGGCGAGGTAGACATAGTAGTAGGGACCCATACCCTTATCCAAGAGGGGGTTCAATTTGCGAACCTGGCCTTGGCCATAATAGACGAGCAGCATCGCTTTGGAGTTCGCCAGAGAGCTTCCCTCCGCCAAAAGGGCTTCTTCCCCCACGTCTTGGTCATGAGCGCTACCCCAATCCCCAGGACCTTGGCCTTGACCATTTACGGTGACTTGGATATTTCCACCTTGGATGAGATGCCGCCGGGTAGGCAAGGGGTCAAAACTTACCTCATAACTCCTCTGGAGCGGGAAAGGGCCTATAGGTTCATCCGGAGCCAGATAGAGAGGGGCAGGCAGGCCTTCATAATTTACCCCATCATAGAGGAATCCGAAAGTTTAGACATCCCCTCCGCCGTAGCCGAATACGAACGCCTTCGGAAAGAAGTCTTCCCCGACTTGAAGCTTGGCTTGCTTCACGGCCGGATGAAGGGAGAGGAGAAAGAAAGAGTGATGGAGGCTTTCAGGCGAGGGGAAATACAAATTCTTGTTTCCACGGCCGTAGTAGAAGTAGGGGTTGACATCCCCAATGCTACGGTCATGATGGTGGAAGGAGCTCACCGCTTCGGGCTGGCCCAACTCCACCAGTTCCGGGGAAGAGTGGGGAGGGGAACCGAGCCAGGCTATTGCATCTTAGTGGCCGATTCAGAATCACCTGAAGCTTTTGAACGCCTGAAAATCGTAGAGACCGTGCAGGATGGCTTCGCCTTAGCGGAAAAGGATTTAGAGATGCGCGGGCCGGGGGAATTTTTGGGGACAAGGCAAAGCGGCCTTCCGGAGCTGAAACTTGCCCGCTTAACCGACCTTAAGATGCTCACCGAGGCCAGAGAAGTGGCTATGGAGATATTCCGGGAGGACCCAGAGCTCTCAAAGCCTGAGTTTCGCCTGCTCAAAGAGGCCGTTGATAGGCTATGGCAGCCCGGTGTAGTGGATATAAGCTAAGTTCCCAAAGGAGGGGAAAATGAACATCGCTGTTTACCCTGGAACCTTTGACCCCATCCATAACGGCCACATAGACATAGCCACAAGAGCGGCGAAGCTTTTTGATAAGCTCATAGTGGCTGTCTATGAAAGGCCTGGGAAAAGCGTCCTTTTCTCGGTGGAAGAAAGAGTAGAGATGGCCCGCAAGGCCTTTGAAGGTAATCCCAAGATAAACGTGGAAAGCTACAACACGCTCACGGTGGAATTTGCCCGCTCCAAAGGAGCCAAAGTCATAATCCGGGGCCTAAGGGTCATCTCCGATTTTGAGTTAGAGTTCCAGATGGCGCTTATAAACAAGAAACTGGCGCCGGAGATTGAATTCCTCTGCCTAATGACCAGCCAGGAATATGCCTTCTTGAGCTCCAGCATCGTCAAGGAAATAGCAGCACTTGGAGGGTGCTTGGACTCAATGGTACCCGCTCATGTGAAAGAAGCGCTCTTCCGCAAGCTGAAGGAAACGCCATTTGGGGTGCCGGTTATTTCGCTGAGAGATTAGGGGGACTCATGGAAGCTTTCTTCCTGATAGACCGGCTGGAGGCTCTGCTGCAGAAGGGGCATAGAGTGCCTTTTACCCCCTTCGTAATCCTCAATGAAGATGAGGTCCTGGACCTCATAGACCGGCTTCGCCTTTCCCTCCCTCCGGAGATTGAAGAGGCTAAACGGATAGTGGAGGAGAGGGAAAACATCTTAGCCGAAGCGCAGGAAGAAGCGGAGAAAATCGTAAGCAAGGCCCGGGAGAGAGCCTTGGAGATATTAAGCGAGCACGAAATCGTGAGGAAAGCAGAAGCGCGGGCTAAGACTATAGAGGAGAAGGCCCTTAAGAGGGCACAAGAGCTTACCCAAAGCGCCGACCAATATGCCTTAGAAGTCCTCCAGAACCTTGAATCTCAGCTTCTGGAGCTTTTAAAAGTGGTTAGGAACGGGATAGAGGAACTGCGGAAGGGAGGCAAAGGGGTTATAATCAGTGAGGAAAAGTGAGGGGAATCCTTTGGCTTTCAGGAGGGCTGGATGTTGAATGAGGATGAAGTGGTCCTAACGAACGAGGAGATTTATCGTTATAGCCGGCATCTTTTAATCCCGGAGGTCGGCTTAAGTGGCCAGAAGAAGCTGAAAGCTGCCAGCGTGCTCATTATCGGGGCAGGTGGATTGGGCTCACCCGCAGCCCTTTACTTGGCTGCCGCAGGGGTAGGGCGCATTGGGTTAGTAGATTTTGATGTGGTGGATGAAAGCAACCTGCAGCGCCAAATCCTGCACGGCACCTCATGGGTGGGTAAACCCAAGCTGGCCTCGGCAAAGGCGCGCTTACGGGACTTAAACCCGAGCATTACAGTAGAAACTTATGAGACGGTGCTGACCAGTGCCAACGCTCTTGAGATTCTCAAAGATTACGATGTCATCATTGATGGCACAGACAACTTCCCCACCCGCTACTTGGTCAATGACGCTTGTGTGTTCCTGGGTAAGCCAATGGTCTATGGGAGCATCTTCCGGTTTGATGGGCAAGTCAGTGTCTTTTATGCCAAGGTGGGCCCTTGCTATCGTTGTATTTTCCCGGAACCCCCACCTCCTGGCTCGGTACCCTCTTGTGCGGAGGCAGGGGTATTTGGTGTCCTGCCTGGGGTAATTGGGGCCATCCAGGCCACCGAAGCCATTAAACTTATAATCGGTCGGGGCAAGCCATTAATTGGGCGACTGCTGCTCTACGATGCCCTAAGTATGTCCTTTGAGGAAGTGGAATTGCGTAAGAACCCGGCCTGCCCGGTCTGCGGGGAAAACCCAACCATTCGGGAGCTTA
>JAPWUT010000054.1 GCA_028275425.1 Anaerolineae bacterium
TCCGAGGGTCATTGAGGAAGCGCGGAAGGGTAGGGTTGAATTCCGGGTGGACAAGACCGGTAACCTCCACATCCCGATAGGCAAAGCCAGCTTTACTACCCAGCAGCTACTGGAGAACATGGCCGCAGTAATGGATACGGTCATGAAGATAAGGCCTTCCGGCCTTAAAGGCCAGTACATAAAGAGGGTTTACCTTACGACTACGATGGGGCCAAGCATAAAAGTGAATACAGCGCTGGCTACTTCCATGAAGCCAGCGGAGTAAAACTTTCGCCGTAGAAAGCAGGTGCGCTTCAAGCGCTTAAATTAGCCTGCTGAGGCGAAGACCAAGCGGTGTGAGGGGTCTTTGCCTTTGCAGGCAAAGGCCCTTTTACGTTTCATCCCAAAAAGGAGGTGGTGAAATTGCCTATCACAAAGGAAGAGAAGGCCAGAAGGATAGCACTGTACAAGGAAAGCATCTCGCAGAGCGAGGGGGTAATCTTAGCCAACTTCATAGGCATGGATACGGCCCAGATAAACGAGCTCAAAGGCCAAATCCGCGAAGTTGGCGGTAATTTCATGGTCGTGAAGAACACCCTTCTGCGGATAGCTCTTGAAGACTTGGGAATTCGGGCCGCGGGGGAGCTCTTGGAAGGGCCTACAGCCATAAGCTTTGGCAAGGACATCACCAAAGTAGCCAAGAAGTTGCTGGATTACTCCAAAGATACAGGGCTCCCCCAGATAAAAGGGGCGCTTGTGGGGCAGAGGTTGCTCAAGCCCGATGAAGTAGAATTCTTGGCCAAACTTCCCTCTCGGGAAGAGCTCTTGGGACAGCTTGTGGGCAACTTGCAAGCCCCTATCTACGGCCTGGTTTACGTTCTTGGAGGAATCATCCGAAGCTTGATTTACGTGCTTCAAGCTCGGGCTAAACAATTGGAAGGCCAATCTTAACTTAAGGAGGGAGGAGAGATGACTAAGGAAGAGATTATAGCCGCTATTGAGAAGATGACTGTGCTGGAATTGGCCGAGCTGGTAAAGGCATTGGAGGAAAGGTTCGGCGTTTCGGCGGCGGCACCGGTTGTAGCCGCAGCCCCGGCAGCAGTCGCTGCCACAGCACCAGCAGCTCCGGCTGTTGAGGAAAAGACCCAGTTTGATGTTTACATAAAGGATGCAGGCCCCAAGAAGATTCAAGTGATAAAGGTGGTGCGCGAGCTCACGAACCTTGGCCTCAAAGAAGCAAAAGATTTGGTAGAAAGCGCACCGGCTAAGCTCTTGGAGGGCGTATCAAAGGAGCAGGCCGAAGCAGCCAAGGCTAAGCTGGAAGAAGCTGGTGCTGTTGTGGAAATAAAGTAAAAAATCAGGCCTCGCTGGGGATAACCCCCAGCGAGGGAAATCATAGCTTAAGGAGCATGCCGAAATGCCTGTGCAGCTCCCCTCCGACATTGTGGAGCGGGCCGTAATGGTTTTGCAGGTCTTTTTCGGCCTTGCAGGGGCTTTCTGGCTCGCTCTATGGGTAAGCATTGTGG
The DNA here is from genome assembly GCA_028275425.1 of Anaerolineae bacterium. Taxonomy (GTDB): domain Bacteria; phylum Chloroflexota; class Anaerolineae; order SpSt-600; family SpSt-600; genus SpSt-600. The sequence continues at coordinate 1,506 of JAPWUT010000054.1, forward strand.
TTTGGACCTATAGGGATATAAAATCCAGAACGAGGGATGTGCTCGTCCAGATTCTGTCAGTAATGATGGTCCTTTTGTTCAACCTGCCAGGGCTGCTTTTTTACTTCTTGCTCCGTCCCAGGGAAACCTTAGCCGAAGCCTACGAAAAGGCCCTTGAGGAAGAAGCTTTGCTCCAAAGCATAGAGGAACGCGAACTCTGCCCCGGCTGCGGGCGTAAAGTCCAACAGGACTTCATCTTGTGCCCATACTGCCATACGAAGCTTAAGAAGTTATGCAATGCTTGTGGCCGCCTCCTGCACCTAAGCTGGGAAATCTGCCCCTATTGCGGGGCAGAACAAAAGTAGCGGGCCTTTGGCCTGAGCAGTCAGGATTTTAGTGGTGAAAACCCTCAATTTTTGCCTGATAACCCTCGGCTGCCCCAAAAACCAAGTTGATAGCCAGGGCATGGAGAAAAAGCTCCTGCAACTGGGCTATCGCCCAACTTCTACCCCGAGGAAAGCGGACATCATCATAGTAAACACTTGCGGCTTCATAGAGAAAGCCCGGGAAGAATCCCTGAAGGTTGCAAAAGAGCTGGCCAAAAAGAAGAGGAAAGGCCAGTTCCTATTGATAGCCGGATGCCTACCCCAGCTTTGGGGCAGAAAGATTGCCGAAGAAATCCCCGAGGCCGATGCTTTCCTGGGGACAAAAAGGTGGATGGAGATAGGGGAGCTGGTGAGCAGAGTTGTGGAGTCCCCGGAAGAAAAGCCCATTTTATTAGGCGACCCCCAAGGCCCATCCTTTGATTCAGATGGCCTTTCAACAACGTGGGGAAGCTCGGCTTACCTTAAGATATCGGAAGGATGTAGCTCAAAGTGTGCCTTCTGCACTATACCAACCATAAAGGGTCCTGCCCGTAGCTTCCCTCGCCAGGCCCTTGTGGAAGAAGCCCGCAGGTTAGTAGAAGAGGGGGTGAAAGAAATCATCTTGGTAGCACAGGATACAACCGCTTACGGTTTGGATAGAGGCGAAAAGGATGGCCTTGTAACCCTCGTGGAAGAAATCTTGGAAGCGGCCCCGGCTTTGAAATGGCTTAGGATAATGTATGCCTCACCTTTGCGCGTAACCGAAAGGCTCATCCAGGCGATGAGCTCATACCCTCAAATCTGCCATTACCTTGATATCCCCATTCAGCACGCCCATCCTGAGGTCCTGAAGAGGATGCGCCGCCCTTACAATGCGGAGAAAATAAAGGGCTTGGTAAACCAGATTCGCCAGACTATCCCCGATATTGCCATAAGGACCACTTTTATCGTTGGCTATCCGGGGGAGACGGAGGAGGCCTTCCGCTTTTTGGTGGATTTTGTGGAGGAGATGGCCTTTGACCGCGTGGGGGTCTTCGTTTACTCCCGTGAAGAGGGCACTCCGGCAGCCTCATTGCCGGACCAGGTCCCTGAGGAGGTCAAGGAAGAAAGGTTCCAGAAGCTCATGGCTGTCCAGCAGCGAATTTCCTACGAGAAGAACCTAAAATTGGTGGGGAAGGAGCTGGAGATTTTGGTGGAAGGCTATGGGCAAGGCCTAAGCGTGGGGCGCAGTTACAGGGATGCCCCAGAGATAGACGGGATGGTCTTGGTGAAAGGCAAGCTGAAGCCTGGCGAGATGGTAAAAGTGCGCGTGGTTGAGGCCTTGGAATACGACCTTGTCGCTGCGATTTAGCCCTCTTCCTCCTCTTTGTCCAGCACCCTGTAGGGGACGGAGATGGATTCAATCTGGCGCCTTTGTTCTTCCACCACTCGGCGGGGGCTTAGCTCCAGAAAAACTTTCAAGGCCAAGAGTGCCAAAATTATGTCGTCAATCTGCCCCAGGATTGGCGTGGCATCGGGTGAAAGGTCTATGGGCAGTAGGATGTAGATGAGAGGTATGAGGAGGACAAGGGCTTTTAGCCAGGCGGGAACTCTCGGGTCTTTGAACAAACGCCATATAAGCCTTATTTGCTTGAACCTCACGCTCTTCAAGGGCCCTCCTTTACTCAATCCCACCTTTTTGGGATAGTGCTGACGCTATGTCATCCAGGGTAGGGCGGCTGCGCTTTATGAAGGTTTTGAAGCGCTTTTCAAAAACCGAGCGAGGTAGGAGCACTTTCCGGCCACATTTCATGCACTTTAGGCCGATATCAGCCCCTACCCGGACTACAAGCCAATGGTTGGCCCCGCAGGGATGGGGCTTCCGCAATCTGACCTCATCATCAATTCGCACATCAATAGGCATGCTCTACCTCAGAACTTTTCCCTCAGGGTAAAGGTGATAACTCCGGAAGGCGGGAGCCGCTCCAAAACCCCGCCCTTTTCTCCTACAAGTATAAGCCCAAGCGTATCGCCTATTTCTAATCCCAGATAATTCAGCGGTATGGCGATTTCCAGAGCTTTCTCGGAGCATGCCAGATTGTGTATTTCCCTTACTGGATGCCAGACTTCCTGGCCTTCGGCTTTGAAAAGCACTGCCTTTGGTTCATGAGGGGATATCTCCAAAGCCCAAGCAAAGCCGTTAGCGGTTTCCACCCTCTCATCCAGATGGCGGAACTGCCAGTTCACCTTGTCAGCCGATGGGCTTACGAAGTAAACGGAGAGGGGGATGAATCCAATGGGTTCGCTGGTTTCCACCCGGAGGTAGAGGGTTCCGGGGTCGTAGCCGTAGTATAGGCCGTTCAGGAGCTGGCTTGAAGGGCGCATCGCTCCACCTATTGAGCCCTTTACATATCCGGCTTTTGCCCAGTCAGAAGGGGCTTGAGGGGAGGCAGTGAGCCTGGGTGATATGAAGCCGGAAGGGGCCCTTTCGGCCACTATTGCTGCCCTCAGTATCGGATAGCTCAGCCATTCCGGGACGGGAAGGCCAAGGCTTGTGTAGACCCCACTCAGGTGCCCTCTGAAAGCTTGGTCAAATATCTGCTCCTGCTCAGACACATTGCGGCTGTAGTACCACCAGAACCAATCGCTCCCCTCAGCTCTGTAGATGCATTCCCATGCTCTTTCCAAGGTCTCCAGGTCGGCAAGGGGGTAATTCTTCTGCCAATTGACTAAATCTTCTCGGACTTGGGCCAAGGCTTCCCAGGCTTGGTTCTGAGCTTCTTCCCCTATCCAAGTCTCCAGGTTCCCATTTATCCAGGAGCCGGTAGCTATGTCAGTTAAGGTTTCCTGCGGGGAGAATCTTTCCAGGAAATCTTTGACTCTTACGCACTCTATCTCAGGCTCCTCGGAAAGCATACGGTATAGGTTGTGCAGGAAGACATCCCCATTGTGCTCGTAGTGTTCCCAGCAGTTTTCACCATCCAAGATTATGGTGACAAGGTAAGGCCTATCTTTGGGCAAGCGGTCCTTTATAGCCAAAAGCCTGTTCACCAAGTCCCGCGCGGCCTCGTATCCATCCATGTATTGGTAGACGAAGCCGATGCGGTCCGAGAGGAAGCGGTCTCGGAAGAGGACCGTTAAGCTTTTGCCGTCAATCTGGACTTTGTAGGGCTGGTAGAGGATTTCGGGGCTTTTGAGGTGGCCTTCTGAATCCCTATCCAAGTTTAAGTTCAGTGTGCGGGCCAATATGGCCTCATCGGTGGCGAGCCAGGAGAGGCCTCTGCGAGCCAGGATTGGTATTAACTCCGGGCAGACGGCTCCTTCCGGAGGCCAAAGGCCAACCGGCTCATGGCCGAAGAGGGTGCAATGGAATTCAATGGCGCGGCGGACTTGCTCTTCGGCGTCTTCGGGGTGGGAGAAGGCTAAGGAGGGCAAAGTAAGCCAGGGGCTGGCCCGATGGGCGTTCTCGGTGTTTATGAGGAGGGGGAGGATTGGGTGGTAGAAGGGGGAAGTTGCCAGCTCCACTTGCCCCTTGGCTTCAAGTTCCCGGTAAAGAGGGATTATCCCGGCCATTATCTCCCGGTGTTTCTCCATGAGCTTGCCGAAATCTTCCAGGGAAAAGTTCCTACCTTTTTCAACCAAGGCTCTGAGGAGTGGGTCACTTTCCAATTTATTAGGGTCGGTCCAGGCCAGGTTGAACCAAACGGCGAGGTCTCTGAAGTAAGCTGAGGAGAAGAGGTTAGGAGCTTGCCGGACGTAAGGCCGCAGTTCCAGAAGCAATTGGTATCGCGGGTGCCGAGCGATGAAGCGCTCGTGGTTTATGCTGAAGAAGTGGGTTAGGATGTATTCTTTTTCCGCCTCAGACCATTCTTCCTTAAAGCCCAACTCCATGGCCGGGTCAACTGCTTCCCCTTTCAAGTAATCCAGAAGCTGGGAGAGGAGGGATGGGACGAGGTTTATGGTGACCTTTATCCGGGGGTATTGGCTCAAGATTTCCGCCATGTGGAGGTAATCTTTCACGGCGTGGAGACGAAGCCAGGGCAAGAGGTACTTGCCCGATATCGGGTCTTTGTAGTATGGCTGGTGCATGTGCCAGATGAAGGCTAAGTATAAAGGCATTTTAAGGCCCCCAAGAGATGTTGTGGTCCATCCAGTTCCCAATTGATTCGGAGAGGGTGGTGAGTAGGCGGAAATCTGAGCCGTTGGCCTGCATGGTATATAAGCCCCACTTGCCCCCTCGGTGGGAGAGGAAGGCCAAACAGCGCCCATCGGGGGACCAAACGGGAAGGCCGTCTATGTCTGGGTCTGTGGTGAGGCGGTTGATTTTGCCTGTCTTTAATTCCAAGACGTATATCTCCCAGTTGCCATCCCTTTCCGCCGACATGAAGGCAATCTTTGAGCCGTCTGGCGAGAAGGAGGGGGCGGTATCGCCGGGGGAGGAGGTGAGCAGGCGGAAGTTTGAGCCGTCGGCGTTCAAGGAGATAAGGCCGCAATTTGAGGTGGACGGGATGCACCCTTGGAATACCAAGCTTCGGCCATCGGGCGACCAGGCCGGCCTTGTGCCAAAGGCCAATTCATGCGTTTCTTCTAAGCCCAAAACCCAGCCGAGGTAAATCCTCCATTTCCTATCGCTTTCCCGGCGGGAGGCGAAGGCCATCTGTTTGCCGTCTGGAGACCAGGAAGGGAAGGCGTCTTCAGCATACGTGGTGACCCTCGTCCTTTCACCGCCTGAGGATGGGATGCGAGCCAATCCTATCATGTCTTCCTGAAGGGAGCGAAATAGTAAGGCGGTTCCATCAGGGGAGAAGGCAGGGTTGGAGGCTTTTTCGGTTATTTTGCGGATTTGGCCTCGGTTCAGGTCCATGGAGTAAATCGTAAATGTGGATTTGATTGGGTCGTAATCAGCCCAGGCGATGTGGCCTGAGCATGTGCCTGAAGGCCTGGTAGTTGTGAAGACGGCGGTAGAAGTTGGCCCTGGGGAGGGAGTCGGAGTTGCTACGTGGCAGAATGTATAGGCTTTGTATAATTCGGCTTTGATTTTGGAGTCGGGTTCAGGTATGAGTTTATATTGGGCTTCGGCTTTACACCATTCTCCGCGGTAAGCAAGAGCTCTGGCGTATTCTGTTCGGGCTTCTCGGAGTTTGGCTTTGGCGTCTTTGTAATCGGGGTATTTTTGGGCGATTGTCTCCAGGGCTTGGATAGCTTTTTCCCAATCCGCTCCCCAAAAGGTAATGGCTTCAAGGTACAGGGTGGCTTTCTCTTTCTCTTCGTTTATCTTTGGGTCTTGCGGATTGAAGGTGAGGGCTTTCTCAAAGTATTGGATGGCTATTTCCAGCTCGTTTTCTTGGACTTTGGCCAGTCCTGCTTGGTAGAAGGCCGAGCTCATCATATCAATTACGGCTGCTTTTCGGTAATCTGGGGCCAGGAGGTGGAGGTTTTCCAGGGCGCGGGCGGCTTCTTCCCATTTCCCTTCCTGGTAGAGCTTTTGGGCTTCTTGGAAGGCGTTTTCCAGGACGTTTTCAGTTATCTGTTGTTGGGGTGTGGCTGCTATGGTCTGCTGGAGTAAGGGTTTTAGTTCGGAGATTTTGCGGAGGGCCTCCTCGTTCTGGGGGTAAAGGCGCAAGGCTTCTTCAAACTCGGCGTAGGCGAGTTCAATGTTGCCTTCTTTCAAGTAAGCTTCTCCGCGCTTGTAGTGTTCCCAGGAGCGTTGTTGAAGGGATTGGTTTATTTTTTCCACTCCTTGTTTTAGGCCGAAGTATCCGGCCAAGGAGAAGAGGCAGGCTCCGGCTAAGAGGATTACGGCCAGGGCCAAGAATTGGTATTTTTTGTGTGTCATTTTGTTGAGGAACATGGGTTAACCTCCGATAGGTTAATTATAGCGGGCAATGGGGAAAAGGCAACTTGCTTACTCTTTTGGTTTTGTGGGGGCCCTCTGCCAGGGGGCTTGCGCCCCTGGACCCCCGTTTTCCCACCCCCGTGGGCTTAGGGTTTGCCAGCGTTTTGGGCCCCCCTCGTGGCGGGGTGGCTAATGTGGGCGACTCGCCCCCTCTTTTGGTTTTTGGGGGCACATCCCCCAAACCCCCTGCCAGGGGGCTTGCGCCCCCTGGACCCCCGTTGCCCACCCTCGTTGGCTTTGGGCTCGCCAGCGTTTTGGGCCCCCCTCGTAGGCTGACCCAATAACCCCACCAAAATTTCCCCCTTCCCTCGCAGGGAAGAGGGTCAGGGGGTTAGGTCAGAAGGGGGCTTCGCCCCCTGGACCCCCAGGTTTTCGGAAGGGGGCGGAGTTTGACACCTTGGGGCCTCTAAAGTATAATCGGCGACAGATTTGGCTCAAGGAGGGGAAATTGCGAGAGAGGAACCTTCTGACGCTCTTGGCCATTGTGCTTCTTATATCCTTCTGCTTGTGGGTGGATTTGCCCCAAACTAAAGCCCTAAACTTGCAGGTTGGTCCGGTAAAACTATACCGCGAGATTAAGTTCCGCCTCGGCCTTGATTTGCAGGGAGGCCTCCAAGTCGTTTTAGAGGCTGATGTCCCACCTGGAGAAGCCCTCAGGCCTGAGTCTATGGATGCAGCCCGCAATATTGTCCAGAACCGCGTTGACGGTATGGGGGTGGTGGAAGCAGTGGTGCAGCGCCAAGGGGAGAGGCGTATCTTGGTGGAACTGCCAGGCATCGCTAACCCCGATGAAGCTATCGCTACTTTGAAGACTACAGGACGCCTGGAGTTTGTAGAAGCAGGACTTGCTCAGCTCCCTGAGGGCCTCAAAATCCTGACTACTTACGAGGTAACCCCTTCTCTATCCATAACCCCGACAGTTACGCCCGAAATAACCCCAACCGCTACAGGCGAAGTCACCCCCGCTTTGGAAATGACCCCCACCCCTTCACTTGAGGTTAGCCCAACGCCAACATTGGAGGTTACGCCTACCGCAACTTTGGCCCCTGCAGCAACGCCAGAATTGACCCCGACTATTACTCCTGGGATTGCTCCTACTGCTACCCCAACCCCTACACAGGAAATCAGTCCCACCGTCAGGATTTACCGGACAATTATGACCGGCAAGCATTTGAGGTCGGCTAAAGTTGGCAGCGATGAGTTTGGAAGGCCGGAGATTGACTTTGAGCTTACTCCGGAAGGTACGGAGATTTTCGCCAAATATACCAGGGAGCACGTAGGTGAATTTTTGGCCATAGTGCTTGATGGGGTGGTAATTTCTTGCCCGAGGATAAGGGAGCCGATAACCGAAGGGAGGGGTAGGATTACCAGTGAGAAGGGTTTCACCCTTGAGGAAGCCAGGCATCTGGCCGTTATCCTCCAGTACGGCGCTTTACCTGTCCCCCTCAAAGTAATCCAAGTTAGGTCAGTAGGG
>JAPWUT010000042.1 GCA_028275425.1 Anaerolineae bacterium
CTAAATCGCCGGCCAGCACTTTGTCGGCGAAAGGGAAGCGCTCTTTTGAGGCGAAATCGCTCTGCTCGTCCAGAACTGCTATCCGGTAGCCCAGCTCTTTGGCCAATTTGGCCAGGGCGAGGCTTACGTGTCCCCCGCCTACCAAGAGGAGGGTTTCAGGGGGGGAAATCACGTCCACAAAGACCTCTACATCCCCTCCGCACACTCCTAAATCCTCCGGGTGTTGGTCGGCTCTTAAGCCGTAGTGGAGGAGACGGGGTTTGCCTTCGGCAAGGGCTTGAAGGGCTTCGCGGATTACGGTTGCTTCCAAGGCTCCTCCCCCAATTGTGCCCACGGTAGAGCCATCGGGTTTTACTAAAATTTTAGCCCCTTCCTTCCTCGGGGCCGAACCGCTGACTTTTACGATGGTGGCTAATGCTACGCTTTCCCCTCTTTCTAAGGCTTTGGTTATCTCTTGGAAGATTTCTTCCAAAGCCATACTCTCACCCCCCGATTTCCGCCATAGCTCGGCCTGAAGGGAAGGAAGATGCTTCCAGTTGATGGCGTTCGGGCTTCAGGCGGACGGCTTCTTTGATGATTTCCGCGATTTCCTCTTCGGTAGCTCCGGAGCGAATGGCCGATTTGAGGTCTATCTCAAAGTCGGAAAGGAGGCAGGGCCTTATCCGGCCATCAGAGGTAAGGCGCAGCCGGTTGCATTGGTAGCAGAAGTGCTCGCTTATTGGGGTTATGAAGCCGATTGTCCCCTTGGCCCCTTCCAACCGGAAGTAGCGGGCGGGTCCGCTCCCTTTAAGGCTTGCGGGAATCAAAGGCCCAAGTGCCCTCTCAATTTCTTCGCGCACTTCTTTCATGGATACGTATTGGCCCAAGTTCCCTTCGGCTTCGGCTCCCACTGGCATCACCTCTATGAATCGGACGTGCCATTCTTCAGAGATGGTGAGGCGGGCGAAGTCTACGACTTCGTCTCGGTTGAATCCTTCCAGGACGACCATGTTTATTTTGATAGGGGTAAGGCCAGCTTTGCGGGCTTCTTCTATGCCTTTAATGACGTCTTCCAGGTTTCCGACTCTGGTTATGCGGCGGAAGCGTTCTGGTTTAAGGGTATCAAGGCTTACGTTGACTCTTTTAAGGCCGGCTTCTTTCAGTTTGTGGGCAAAATGTTGGAGCAAGACCCCATTAGTGGTCATGGCCAAGTCTTCAATTCCGGGGACTGAGGCTATCATTCTTACCAAGTCCACTATGCCTTTGCGGGTTAGGGGTTCGCCTCCGGTGAGGCGGATTTTAGTTATGCCGAGGGAGGCGGCGGCTCTCACGATTTTGGTTATTTCTTCAAAGGTGAGGAGTTCGCTGTGAGGTTTAAGGGGTATTCCTTCTTCGGGCATGCAGTAGATGCAGCGGAGGTTGCAGCGGTCTGTTACGGATATTCGGAGGTAGCTTATTGAGCGATTGTAAGCGTCAATACAGCCCATTTTAACTTTGCACCTCGTTTAAGCTTAGTAGTTACCGCCAGGGGGGCTCTGCCCCCCTGGACCCCCCCCCTTTGCCCACCCCCGTTGGCTGAGGGTTTGCCAGGGTTTTGGGCCCCACTCGTGGTGGGTTGCTAATGTGGGCAACTCGCCCCCTCTTTTTGTTCTGGGGGCACATCCCCCAGACCCCCTGCCATGGGGGCTTCGCCCCCCTGGACCCCCCTTTGCCCACCCCCGGGGGCTGAGGGTTTGCCGACGTCTTGGGTCCCACTCGTGGCGGGTTTGCTAATGGGGGCAACTCGCCCCTTATTTTAATGTTCTTGGGGGCACATCCCCCAAACCCCCTGGGAGGGGGCTCTGCCCCCTCCACCCCCGTTTCCCCACCCTCGTGGGCTGAGGGTTTACCAGGATTTTGGGCCCCACTCGTGGCGGGGTTGCTAAGGTGGGCAACTCGCCCCCTCTTTTTGTTCTGGGGGCACATCCCCCAGACCCCCTGCCATGGGGGCTTGTGCCCCCCTGGACCTCCCTTTGCCCACCGTAGGCTGAGGGTTCGCCAGGGTTTTGGGTCCCACTCGTGGCAGGGTTGCTGATGTGGGCGACTCGTTCCCTCTTTTGTCTTTGTGGGGGGACACCCCCACGCCCCCCGCCAGGGGGGCTCTACCCCCCTGGGCCCCCCTTTGGGGCTCGCAATGGCTTTAACCTTTGAACGTCCCGTAGGAGTGGTGCAGAAATCCCACTTCCCCTTTCTTTATGCTTTCCTCAAACTTGGGATGGAGCTTGGCCCCAAAACGGTATTGGAAAGGCCACATGCTTTTGCTGTGGAATATTCCTACCCTGTCGCCATCCTCTAACTCTAAGTCCAAGTCAGGGTAAAAGCCGGCCATGGCCGAAAGCTGGGAATTAACAAAGGTTATCCCCCGCTCATCCTCCGGAATGCCCAGCTTGTCAAGTAAATCTTTCATCGTCGCCCCTGGGGAAAGTTCCACTTCCACCTTAGCATAATGTTCTCCACCACCATATTTGGCTAAAGGGCCATAAAGCCATACTTCTACTCGCATTGTCCCTCCTTCAGAAGCAGCCCAATTGGCATTGGGTTATGCGAATCCCAAGGGATTCGGCGGCTTTGGAAACTTCCAGTTTGCTTAGGTTGAGCTTGCGGGCTATGGCCCAAGCCTTAGCACAGGTTAGTTTGCCCTCTCGGCTATGCTGCCTTATCTCCTCTTCCAATTCAGGGGGGACTTCCTCCACAGGTGAAACCAACTTTTGGCCGCCATAACCGAAAAGGCCAAGCTGACAGCGGGATATCTTTATCCCCATTTCGTCAGCCTTTTCCCTTACTTTGACCGGCTTTACCCGGAGCTTCCGGGCTATAGCAAAGGCCTTCTCACAAGGGAGTTTCCCTTCCTCCAAGTTTTCAATTATGAGCTCTTCCATTTTCCCCTCACAGGCGCAGCTTTCGCAATGCTAAGATTACTATGAATAGCCCAATCCCAACAGCCAGCAGAGGAAGGCCATAACCTGTGGGAGGAGTAGTGGTCGTCCCCGGAGTGGGGGTCGGCGTTGGGGTTGGAGTCAAAGGTGCAGGGGTTGGAGTTGGAGCTCCTGCCAGCACAGGGGTAAAAGTAGGGGTAGGAGTCAAAGGCGGGGTGGGGGTGAAGGTCCAGGTGGCTACAGGTGTAAGCTTTGCCAAGAGAGGTGTTTCGGTAGGGGCAGGGGTAGGTTTAGCCGGGGCAGCTCCTTTCGGGCGAGTGAGGAAGACAAAGCCGATCCCGCATAACCCTATTATCAGGATGGCCACAAGCCCAATAGCCAGCAGGTTGAAGATTCTATCCGGCCCCTGGCCAAGGGAAAACTTCGGCAGTCTTGCGGACATTTCCCCCTCCTTTTAAGATTCAATTGCTTCCAAATTGGCAATGGGCACTCTAACCTCTACGCCATTCTCCAGGCGAACGAGCATCGCCGGAGTTATGTACCCACTTTCCAGCAGCAGTTCGCGTTGCTCCTTTTCCAACGGTTCTCCCACAAGGCCTTTGTAATGGCCACGACTCACTTTCACTTTAGAGCTGGTTTCTCTTCTGGTGACCCCAGGGGCTAAGAGGTCTTCGGCTACGGAGATGACGATTGAAGGGGGAGAAGCCAAGAGGGTAACCTCGTAACCTTCTGCGGTGCGGAAGAGCTCAAAGGCTGCGGAGTTCATGGGGGTTTCGCCAAATCCTTCGGTGAGGATTATCGGGTAAGGCATGGAAAGGGCTTGGTCCCTCAAGGTAGCCTTCAGGCTTCCGGCAACTATCCCGCCGATTTGAAGGGCAGCGGCCTTGGAAAGCGTGCCTTCATCTTGAATGGTTCCGCATATCAGGACAAATCCTTTGGCGGCGGTCTGCAAGGCTTCGGGGGTAAGGGCCTTGTCTTTATCCGTGGCCACTTTCACGATTCCTTCCCTTTCCTTGTTGTTGGACCAAGCGCCTTCAACCAATGCCCCTTTGCTTTCTATTATAGCACCGTAGTAGGGGATTATCTCACTAACGGTGCCCTTAAGGCCGGCCTTCAGTTCTATGTTTCCGGAAATCGTCTCCAAGATGACCATGCCCATGCCGATAGCAGCAACCCGTCCCGATACAGGGGAGGCATAGCTTACATAAGTGAAGGGGAGGAAGCCTTTGCGCGAGGCCAACTCTTCCCCGGCCTCAATTTTCTCCCCAGGCTTCTTCTTGAGGAAGCGCTCCAGTTCCTCTTCTTTTACCCCCAATTCCTTGGCCACTTCAAGGCAAACCCATCCTCGCTGTTCTGCTACGGCGATAGTCTGTTGAGGCTCAACGCTCTCCCCCGTCCGGACCAAAACTTCTCCGGGGAAAGGCAAGCGCCTTTCCACTCGGATTAGGGAAAAGGGGGAAATGCGGACAGACCTTATGAAGTTCATGTTTCCATCTCCCAAAGCCATTTTTGGATTTTGTTCCGTTGCGCCGGGGATGGCAGAGGCAGGGGGCGGCCTCTGGCGTCAAGCACAATGCCTATCAGCCCACCCCTTGCTTCTATTTTGGCTTGCCCTTTCTTGCTTGGTTCAAGGCTCATCCCCCTTAGGAAGCTAATCTCTAAAGAGGCCTTGCGTCCAGGGGCCAGAGGGATAACTTCTATGCTCCCGGCCTTGACCTCGGCTTCCAGCACTCTACCATCATCAAAGGAGATTGTTGCTTTGAGGGCGATGGTTCCTTCAGGGGCCGAACCTGAAGGGGCTATGACCGTCCCTAAGGGGATTAAAGCATCGCGCTCTAAAACTTGGGAGACGGCTACAGGGTTTAAGGGGGCGATTGAGCCCAAGGCGGAGCACAAGCCCAGCCTATCCACTGCCAGCATCATCACCCCCGAAAGTTGGAGGGAATCCAAGAGCGTCAGAGCAATCCACCCCGTAATCGGGAAGGAGCCGAGAGCTCCCCCCGTTATTACCACCATATCCACCGAAAGTTCGGGGCCGAAAAGGCCCTTGAAAGCTTCGCGGGCGGTGGAAAAGGCTTCCCTTAAGACCTCCCTAATGACGGCACCTTCCAGCATCAGCTCTTCCTTGGTTACCGGTACACTCTCGGGGCGAAGGGATTTTTCCAGGACGATTTCGGCAATCTTATCTGGGGTAGTTTCGTAGGGGAGCCAGCGTGCAACTCTCTCCGGTTCGCGCAGGAGGAAATCGGCCCGGTTTAAGGCCAAATCGCTCCGGACGGTGCTGAAGAAATTGTCCTTAGTAGCACCGACTAAGCTCGTATAAGTCCCTCCTACATCCACCCCCAGCACCCCCCTTTCAAAGCCGTAAAGGGAACAAAGGTAGCGAATCATGAGGGTGAAAGCCGAGAGGGAAGAGGTTAACGGGGCCGATAAGGTTGAACGAAGGTAGCCTAAATCGTAAAGCTCGGATAGCTTCAATTTTCGGTATAAATCTTCCAGCTCCTTGAACAGAGGCCCGATGTTTTGTTCCTCAAGCGTGGGGAGGATGTTGTCCACGAAGCGGAGCTCCGTTATGGAGCTGAGGGTTTCCTCAACGGCTCCGCGGGCAGCGCTGTTTCCGGCGAAGATTATGGGAGGCTTACCCAAGCCAGGGTAAAGTGGATAGACCAGGGAAAGCATCCGAGCCATCTCAGCAATCGGCTCAGGGTTGCTCCCTTCCGTCCCGCCGGTTATGAGGATAAGGTCGGGCATGTTTTCGGAGAGAGTGCGCAGGAGGCGTTCAACCCTGGCGCTCCGGCTTTCTTCTTCTAAGAAGGAAAAGGAGCCGGCTTCTACGGCATAGTAAGAGCTTATGGCTTTGCGAGCAGCTTCAAGGCTTATCTTTGATAGGCTTACCAACATCACCCTCAACGGGGGCTGAAAGCTGACCGAAGCTGTGAAGAAGTCAACCCCCTCCATTTCCCTTTCCGGAATCAGTGGCAGTCCCTCTCCTCCCATTAAACGGCGGCCAACGGCTTTTTCTATTCGGGATACAGCTTCTTGCAGGCCCTTGAGAGGGTCATGCTCCAGTGCTCGGCCGAAAGTGGGAGCCCAGCCCGCCGCTATAAGGCGGTAGTGCCCATCAACTCTGTCCAAAAGAAAGGCTTTGGTGCGGGTGCTACCCCAATCTAAGGTCAATATGGAGCCCGCAATCATCCTCTCTACCAACCCAATACCTCCAGGATGAAGTTTATCCGTGAGATGAGAAGCGACACAAAGGTAACCAGGCCGGTGGCAAAGAGGGCACCAAAAGCAATCATTATGAAGGCTTTGCCCAAGGAGGCCAAAGCTCTCAGAACCTTGCTCTTCCGAGTTCCAGTGAAGTAAAAGTAAAACAGTGCGCTCACAGCTCCGACAAAGAGGATGAAGTTGTTGAAAGCCCCCGAAAGCCCAACGTGGGTGGGGCTAAAGGAAGAAATGGAAGCCAGCGTCTGAGGCCAGATTGTTCCAACCACCGCTCCGCCGATGGCCAAAGCGGCCCCTACCCCGAAAAGGAAGGCCATGGAAACGTTCCCTATCCACCCCATCCGAGGTAAAAGCTTGGTCAAAAGGAGCAAGCCCAAAGTTAGCGGAACCACAAGCCCAACATTGGCCTGGGGGTCCTGCAATAGGGGAAGGATTAACATTTTCTCCAAGACTGCTTTGTAGGCCACCAGCAATGCGTAGCCTGCAGCTACCCCCACAAGGATGTGGATGGCTAAACGGTAGAGGAAGTTGTCCTTTATCAGGTAACTGAAGACTACTAAGGTCAGGAAAAGTGCGACCCATTGCCCTATGAAGTCTGGGTTAAGCATGGCTTTCACCTCGCATTAAGCTACCGACAAGGATTACGAGCAAAGCTATGAGGAGAGCGAAAGCTTGGACAGGGGCTGCTCTCGTAGCCGCCGAGGGTTTACCAAGCATGGCTTCGTAGAAGGCGGCATCGGCCATGCCCCCCAAAAGGCCCTTCAGCTGGCCTGAACCCAGGTAAGGTTCGGCATAAGGCTTGAGCCCGGATATTACTCCCGCAACCATTGGCGCTTCAACCATAGACCCCACTTGCTCAATCCACCCCAGCAAGGTGGAAGATTGCCCGCTGAACAACACAATCAGGTTCCAGCCCTTCAAGCCCTTAACACTTTGAAAGGCCGGGAAAGAATCCAGAGGTTTGCCTTGGAGGTAATCGTACCTTACAAGCCAGCCTTCGGAAGTGCCCAGAGCTCTCAGCCCTGCTTCCACCCCCGGTATATAGCCGAGGTTGACGAATTCTTCGCCGTAAAGGAAGCCAGCCCTTTCCCCAAGCGCCTGGGCCAGCGCCGGTCCTGCGGGGTTAAGGCTTATCAAAGCTACGCGACATCCTCTCCCTTTGAGGTGCGTAAGGACCGGATAGGCCACTGACTCCATCTCGCCGGCCATGTAAGGCTCATAGTCAAACGCCACCAGCACAAATGAGCCGGGGGGAAGAGCTTCTACTGTCTGGAAGAACTTTTCTACCCCTGGCGGTGTTGGGGGCGAGCCTGAAGGCATGGAAGGCCACCCAAGAAGCATCGGGATGAGGACGGCCAAAAGTAGGATGAAGTGGAGAAGCCTGTGGGTGCGGATTTCCTTCGGAGGGGCCTTGATTTTTACCGCAGGGGCTGCCGGCTTCAACTTTATCAGCTTCTGGACTTCCTCGCCGCCCAGGCTCAGCTCCGCTACCTCCCCGCGCAAGGGGATTTTTTCCGGAGGCCCAAAGATGGCCGCAGGTTTCAACAGCCCTTTCAACCCTTGGAGGACCCCCATTTCCTCAGCCTCTTCCTCTGGCGGGGGAGCCTCGGGGGCTTTTTCAACGGGGCGGAGGGCTTCAAGCCAAGGAGGTATTTCGGCCAGGACGGGAACCTCAACTATTTCTTCCTCAAGCCACGGGATTTCTACCTCTTTGAGCCAATCGGCCGGGGCAGAGGGTTCAGGTGGTAAGACGATTTCCTCGGCTTCTTTGAGCCAATCGGGCAATTCTTCCTCACGATACTCTACAGCGACAGCAGGCTTCTCTTCAGCCGGGGGTGGAAGTAGCTCCTCCTCTTCAGAAGGCTTTTCCTCCTCGTAGCGCTCTTCAGCGATGAAAATGGGCTTCTCTTCCTCAGGTGGGACTACCTCGCGCTCTTCCTCAGGAAGCACCACTTCTTGAACCTTTGCCCTGAGGTCGGCTAAGAAATCGGGCGCTTCCTCTTCTATGGTCAAGATGATTTCTTCCGGGAAGACCGGAACCTTAGGCAGCTCTTCGGCTGGCTTTTCCTCTGGTGGTGGAGCAGGCTTAAGCGAAGCTCCGCAATTAACGCACTTTTCATTCTCCGGCGAGTTTATGGTCCCGCATATCTGGCATATTATCCCTTCCTCAGGGGTTAAGCGAGCTCCACATTGGTTGCAATATTTGCTTCCTTCCCTGTTAGCCGTTCCGCAATTAGGGCAATAAATCATATCTCGCACCTCAATCTGAGTAAGGCTTATCCATCCCGATGAGGATTCTAAGGCCAGTGGCTGTGATGCCGAGTGCTACCCCTAACAGTATTCCCCTCACACCGGCCATAGCCGGAACCGATAAAACCCATTCTTTCAAGGCACTCACCGGCCACAAATCGGTCATGATAGCCGCATATCCGAGCAGCACTAAGGAAGCACTGAGGAGCATTATCGTAGACTCAAGCGTCCTTCGGCGGAAGGCACGGTAGCCGGCCGAGAGGGCGAAGAAAGCCAGAAGAGCCATGACGGTCGCTTGGAGCGGATACTGGACGTAGCGGAAAATCCAGCTCACTACATACCCGTGCGGCCCATCCCCCACGAACCCGAAAACCAGAACTGTCCACATGGCCAGGATTACCACAATGCTGTAACCCCACCCCTTTTCGCGGTGGAAAACCCTTGAGGTATGGGTGAAGAAGATGTTAAGTAGGCCGGCTACAAAGGCAAAGGCCGCTACTATCATTGCCCACTGCAGCAGCGTTCTCCCCACAAGGTCCAGAATCGGGTGGGTTATGAAGAAATCGGCCAAGACTGTTAGCCCGGTTAGGACTGCAACCAGGATAGGGATTACTTTCCTCATATCACCCCCAGCGTTTTCAGGATAACGCCCACAGTTATCCCGATGATTAGGATGAACCGCATCACATCCTGAGCGATAACCCCGGCCAAGGCCTGCGGCTCTTTGGCAAGGTAGGCTTTTGCAGCGAAAACCTCTTCCCCTATGAGGCTATGTTCCGTTGAGGAGTAAACGAAGGGTAGGACGGATGGGTCTGTGGCGCCGGCCACTTGGTCAATGCCTTGGCTTTCGGCGGCTTCGCTCAGAAGCAAGAACTCGTAGCCGAATGGCCCCAAGGCCAGGTTCAAGATGGGCCTTTCATTCTTCAGGACCTCTGCCGCTCCAGCCGCATAAATCCCCTTTTCAGGGGCGATGAAGTAGATTCTACCGCCGGCCGGGCCGAATTTCCTCTTAAAATCGTAGCCTGAGAGCATAGCGGTGGGGTGGAAGAAAGTGGAGGTGACAGGGATACCGTAAAGGCCTCCTTGCCTTTGGGCGTATTCCAAGAGACCCAAGCCGGCCAAGGTTTCGGCCGTATCTTTTTCGCCCACGGTGCCGGTTCCGGAGGAAACATGGAGGGGTCTACCGCTTTCTATGGCCTTCTGGAAGGCCTCCTTCAGGAAATCCAACGCCGGCATTGGCCTGAGGTTAGGCTTACCCCTTATCCTCACCTCCACAAAGGCAATGTAGAGAAAGAGGGCGAAGAAAAGCAGGAAGGCAATGCTTAGCTCATTCATTGCTTTCTTCCTCCAGTATGCTCAACATAAAATAAACGAGGGTGAAAAGCACCGCCAAAAGCAAAAAGACAACCGCCCTTTTATTCATCGCCCCCTTCCTCCAACAGTGCCAAGAGCTTCTCCGGCTCGCAGAGGATGTTGGTTACCGTGCTCAGTTTCCCAAGCCCGATGAACGGCTCCAGGAACAGGAGGCCGTTGACCAAGACCGGGCCAAGTGGCTTTAAAGTCCTCAAGGTCAGGATAGCCAAATCTTTCAAGCCCTTTTCCCTTATTTTATCAGCAATTTGCTCAAAAGCAAAGTGATTGTTCACCATGACTTTTCCGCCGGCTAAGAGTTAGCCTTTTGTGTTCTGGCGAACAAAGAGGCAATCCTCCTTAGGAGCAATCGCCTCCTTATAGAGCTTATTGCTTTCTTAGCCTTGGCGGCTATGGCCTCTCCGAACACTAATTCTTGGTCCTCCAGCAAGCCTCTGAGGGAAGCGATGGCTTCCTCTCCACCGGTCCGGCTCAGGGCCCAAACCGCCTCTGCCCGCACTTGAGG
>JAPWUT010000043.1 GCA_028275425.1 Anaerolineae bacterium
CCCTCTCCGAGGCGGAGAAGGGAGAACCCTGCGGGGTTAGGCCGGAGTTGTCAACCTCTGGTTTTGATTGCGGATTGCTTTTGCTCCGTTTGGAGTTTATAATTAAGCCGAAGGAGGGGATATGGGGGCAAAGGCCTTTGAGATTAAGCGCAAAATACTTGGGGTTGCCTTGGAGAAGGCGCGCCTCGGGGCCGGCAAGAGCCTTAAGGATTGCGCCAAAGCCATAGGTGTGTCCCCGGCTTATCTGGCTCAGGTGGAGAAAGGGGCTAAAGACTTGGATTTAGCCCAGCTGGAAATTTTGGCCCGCTTCTTAGGAATTCCTACCTTGGCCCTGTGGGAGGGAGAAGTGGAAGATTCATCCCAGCAAAAGCCCTTTCCTCCTCCGGAAGAGGCAGTGAAAGTGAGGCGGAAAATAATAGGGCTTCTCTTGGAGAAAGCAAGGGTCCAAGCCGGAAAAAGCCTCTCCGAAGCAGCTAAGTTCTTGGGAGTATCAACTCGCACTTTGCGAGCCTATGAGAAGGGCGAGAAGCTCGTGCCCCTTCCCCACCTGGAAGCTTTAGCCGATTTTTACCAGGTAGACAAAAGCTTTTTCCTCCAACAAGCTCTCTTCGGTCCGGAGGAAGCGCTTGATAAGGAAGTGGAGAATTTCCTCAAGCTTCCGGAGGAAATACGCAAGTTTGTGGCTAATCCCTCTAACATCCTTTACCTGAAGTCGGCCATCCACCTCAGCAAGCTTTCCGTTGAAGCCCTGCGGGAGTTCGCAGCCAGCCTCTTAGACATAACCCTTTGAGAAAGGGGCACAGGATGAACGGGGAGTTTTTGGAGGTATTAAAAGCCCGCAATTTGAAAGAATGCCTCAATAATTTCCTCTCCTCAGTTTTGAAAGCTACCGGTGCTGATGGAGGCTCCATCCTCGTTGTCACGGAGGAAAAGGTAAAGGCCAGGCAGGGTAAAGTTCCGCCTGAGGTGGCCTCCATAATTGAAGGCTGGGAAAGCAAAGTGGAGGAGAAGCTCAAAGGGGGGGCATTGGTTATCCATGGGAAGGAGCCAATACCCATTGCCGAAGTAGCTTTACCCTCTGGTTCCGGCCGATTGTATAACCTTCCGGTCTTTTCAGAAGATAGGGTAATTGGGGCATTGAGCCTCGTTGGTGGGCCTGGCTACAAGCTTGCCCCTGAGGCCCGAAAGGCCCTCCTTTCCTTGCTTCGGGGCCTTAATGCAGTCCTGCCGCTTTACTTTAAGCTTGAGGCCGCTCTTAAGAGAAAGGAGTTCTTGGAATTTTTCTTCCAAATAGGCCAATACCTAACCTCAACCGTTGACTTGAACAAGTTGCTTTTGGACATCACGGAGATTGCAAGCCTCGTGCTGGATGCGATGGCTGCTTTCCTCCTTCTGATAAAGGAAGGGACCGATGAGATGGTATTGGAGGTGGTATACGGAGGGGGAAGCGAAGCGCTCCACATGGTCAAGGGCAGGATAGGGGAAGGATTGGTGGGATGGGTAGCCCAAAGTGGAGAACCAGTGATTGTGAACGACGTCCAAAGTGACCCCCGGTTCAATCCTAAGGTTGATGCTCGCACGGGCATCTTGGCCCGTTCCATAATATGTGTCCCCCTCCAGGTAAAGGGCAAAACCATCGGGGTACTGGAGGCCATCAACAAGCGTTCGAATGATGGGTTTGATGAGGATGACCTCAAGATTCTGCGGACCATAGCTGCGCATGCGGCTGTAGCTATTGAGAACGCTAAACTCCAGCTCTCCTTGAAAGAGGAAAGGGACAGGCTCTTGCGCATACAAGAGGATATGAGACGAGAGTTTGCACGCAACCTTCACGATAGCACCCTTCAGTATCTCTCGGCCATATCTATGGGGCTTGAGCATCTGAGCCGCCTTTTGGAGGTTAAGCCGGAAGCGGTTAAAGCCGAGATTGATGCTCTCTCCAAGATGACTCGGCAAGCTATAAGGGAGGCAAGGCTGCTCCTGTTTGAACTTCGCCCCCTTATCTTGGAAAGCCAGGGACTTATCCCAGCCCTCAGAACCTACGTTGAGCAGCTCAACAGCACCGGCAATTTCCTGGCCCATTTAGAGGTAGAAGGTTTGGATAAGCCGCTTAGGCGGGAGGTAGAGCGGAACATTTTCTCCATTATCCAAGAAGCAGTGAACAATGTGGAGAAACACGCGAAGGCCAAAAATGTATGGATAAAACTGGGAGTGGAGGGGGATTACCTCACGGTGAGCGTGGCCGATGACGGAGTCGGCTTTGACGTCAAGGAAGTGCTCAGCAAATACAAAGAGAAGATGAGCTTGGGCCTTCTCAATATGCAGGAGAGGGCCAGAGCCATAGGGGCGCAACTCTCCATAAGGTCAACCACCAAAGGATTAGGCCGAGGTACCATCGTTTCTCTTCGTATACCAGTTTCAGCGGCTTTTGCGTCAGGGGAAGAAAAGGAGTAGAAGGCTCTTTGGGGTGAGGACAAAGGCACTTTTCCCCCTCTCATCTACGGCGAAGTCCAGGATTTCCCAAGCCTCCTCTCCCTCCGGCAAAGCGAATTGCCTCCGAAGCTTGCCATTTTTATCCAATTCTACTATCCTGCGCTGGGATGGGTCGGCTACGTAGAGGGGGAATTTAGGCTTTTCCAAGTCCTCTTCGGGGAAAGTAAAGAGGGCGGAGGGGTTGAGGAAAGGCTTATCCAAAGGCTCCAATTCAAATGGCACAAGGTTCCCGGCCAGAAATTTCAGTATGCGTCCGTCGGCTAAGAGGAGGTAAACGTAGCCGTCCAAAGCGAAATCTCTGACCCCATCCAACCTAATGGCTCTTGGGAAATAAGGGGTTGGAGGGGATGGATATCCGCCCTCTCCGGGCATATACCTCCAAATCTGGCCTTGGCCACGGTCCAGGATGTAAAGCCTTTTGTCCAGAGTTTTCATCCGGTCGGGGTAGGAGAAGTTGGAGGCGAGGCTCCAGTGGCGGGGGGCTCCCCAGGGGAGGGAAAGGCGATAGAGGTTGGCCGAGGAGTCCAGGACTAAGATGCCCTTTTCGGCTTCTGGTTGGGGGGTTGAGTAAAAGGCCATTTCCACAAGCTCTTTAACTACTACATCCTCTACAGCTTGCCCTTTCTGAAGCAGAACGGCCGGTTTATCAGGGTCAACGAGGGCATCCCCCACTTCGTTGAGCTTGTAAAGGTAGAGCTTATCGGTCC
Organism: Anaerolineae bacterium; assembly: GCA_028275425.1. Classification (GTDB taxonomy): domain Bacteria; phylum Chloroflexota; class Anaerolineae; order SpSt-600; family SpSt-600; genus SpSt-600. Next base: position 3,201 of record JAPWUT010000043.1, read on the forward strand.
CCGAATCCAGCACGTAGATGTCCCGGCCATCCACTACCAGGCGGCGTGGTTCTGCCCCGGGCTCTCGGAAGCGGGTCAGAGTGGCAATTGGGTAATTGCGGAGAACTTTGTAGGTTTTATCGTATTGCTCTTGGAAGGTTTTTTCTACTTCCTTGAGCTGAGAAGCCATGGGGCGGAGCAAGCGGGCTTCCTCTATAGCTTGGGCTGCCCTTTTCAGTGCCTCCCTTTGGGTTTGTTCATCGGGGGCGGAGCTGGCTATGGATATTGCGGCTTTGGCTTCCTGAAGTAGATGGTTCATCCGGCTGTCCAGAACCCTTGCCCTCTGAAAGTAGGCTAAGAGGATTAGGAAAAGGACTATTAGCGGTATCGCCAAAGCTGCGGCTTTAGCCCAATGGTTGGGGGATGGGGTTGGCTTTTCCTCAGGTTTTTCGGTGGGGGCCAAGAGCTTTCTGGCCAATTCCCCCAACGCTCTCAGCCTTTTGCCCAGCGGTTCGGGTGAAGGTAAGGGGGTTGGCTCTAAAGTTACCCCCCAGCTCTTTGGGCCGAGCGTTTCCTGTAAGGCGGCAAGGACATCTTCTCCTTTCCCGGATTTGATGGTTTTTTCCAGCTGCCGAAGGGTTAATTCATCCCCGGCGGGCGCGATGAGGAGTATATTACCGCTTTCCAGGGGCAAAGAGGAGAAGTGCGGCTTTGGTTCCGGGCTTTCCCCCAAGGCCGGAGGGCTACCCACCAGGCTTTTAACCTGCCCTCGCTGCTGCCATACGGCGGTTATCGGCCCGGCTATGGCTAAATAGGCTTCTTTTTTGCCCTCAGCAAGGCAGAAAATGGCCCCTTGGACTTGGCGGGAGTGGAGAAGGTAGCCTGTGGAGGCTATGGCTTTTTTGAGCGCTCCTATGACTCCCCCTCGGTAGGCATAGAAGCTATCTTTGATGTTTTCCTCAGCCCGGGCAAAGAAAGTTTCGGGGATTGTGCTTGGGTAGGATGTGGGGATGAAGAGGATGTATAGCTTTTCTTTCCTCTTGGCGAAGAGGGGCGGGGCAAATTGCCTAAGGTCAACCCCGAAGGAGTTTACCTTCATTTTCGCTTCCCACCTTTAAAAGGGCTTTTATTTCAGGATGTAATAAGTGCCGCGCTTATCGCCAATTTTGATGAGTATCCCTTTCTCTACCAAATCCGCCAAATCAAGGCGCAAAGTTTCGGCGGAGACGTGTGGGCATAGGCGTCTGTATTCGCGGTTAGTAATGCGGCCATGCTGGCGGATGTAGTTTATGGCAGCCAGTTGCCTTTCGTTCATTTCCATTTCCCAGCGGGGTATGGGAGCCCGTTCCTGAACGTTGTAGAGGATTACGGTGAAGGAATAGGGGGTGGCTCTGAATTCCGGCGGGGGATGGCCGGCGTTCACCATCTCTTCAATCATCATGTCAATTCCAAGCCCAAGCTCCTCTATGAAGCCCCAGTAGTAAAGGCCGGAGACAATCCTGGGGTTGCGGGAAAAGTGTTCTTCCACGATGTTGTCCAGGGTTATGTAGCCGGGGAGGCCACCGGGGCTTGTGACTTCCAGGCGATCATCGTACATTTTTATCTCAATCTTGCGTCCTCGGAGCCTGTAATCCCTATGAGCCACGGCATTGACTAAGGCTTCCCTTACGGCAAATGGTGGGTATTCTGTGCGGTCCTCTCGCACGAGCCCCTTGACCACCGCTTCCCTCTTCATTTCTTCCCAGATTATTTCCCAGGACCGCTCAATCACTCGGCACAATGGCCCCCCTACTTCCTCTCTCCTCCCGTAACCCACAAACCCTTCAGGCCTTTTGGCTTCGTTCCCTACAAAGCGCACGAAAACGACGCCGCTCTGGGGCAAGAAGAACTGGGGATTGGCTCCAAAGAGGAGGACTCCGGCCACAGTTGGTTCGCCTTGCCTGGTTAAGGCCCCTATTTCTTTGAGGATTTCCTCCACTGACCCTTGAGGCCGGCGGCCGGTCCTCTCCTCCCTCTTCTTGAGGTATTCTTCAATGATTTCCTCGCTTAAATCGGCTATGGTCGCACCTGGTACGGGTTCTTCCTCGTAAGCGCTTATGGGCTTTGTGGAGGCTAACCTCCGGATCTCCTCCCCACTCAAGAGCTTGTTTTCAGCCCCAACCCTGAGGTAAACCCTTCCGTCGTCAAGGCTGTGGAGCTCAATGCTACGGTAGACTAAGAGGCTCAAGACGGTGCCATAAGGGGTTTCCACTCTTTCCCATTCGGCTTTGACCGGAGGCCGGCATCTTTTCTGGGCCAATGTGAAGGCTTCTTCCACTTCCTCAATGGAAGGGACGCCTAAGACTCGCCCTCCAGGTTCTACCCCTATGTAAATTGTGCCCCCATCGGCATTGGCCAAAGCGATGAGGGTCTCGGCCAGGGTCTCGGGCTCAACTTGCGGGATAAATTCCACCAATTGGCCAGGCTTTTTATCCAATACGAGCGCCCAATCCTCCATAGGCCGCTCCCGCCCCTTTGATTTTCTCCTTCTTATCCAGGGCGATGATTGCTTCTGGCACGGCCGGGCGACTTTTGTGCGGGACCTCCCCGGCTTTTATGCGCCAAATTTTCCCCTTATCCGAAAAGGCGAGGAATTCATCCTCAGGGCTAAGGGCCAGGGCCGCAACTATCAAGCCTACCTTTTCCGGTTTCCCTCCCGAGGCTACAACCCCTTGGCCATAACGGTGCTGTGAGGGGAAGAGGTTAAAAGCCACCCGCTTAGCATAGCCGTTTTCGGTAAGCAGGAGGAGGAACTTATCGGAGCTGAGGGGCCCTGCCCCTGCTACCTTGTCCGCCTCCTTAAGCTTTATCCCCAAGACTCCGGTAGCATCTCGGCCCATGGGTCGGACTTCGGAAGCGGGGAAACGCAGGGCCATCCCCTGAGCGGTAACTATGAAAAGTTCGTCATTCTCCTTGGCCAAGGAAAGGGCCACAGGTTTATCGCCCTCTTCCAACTTTATCGCCACGAGGCCGGAAGAGCGGATAGGCAATAGCTCTTTTAAGGCCAGCTTTTTGACCTTGCCCTTCTGGGTGAAGATAATCAAGTAATCGTTGGGAGGCTCCGGGGGTAGGGCGAGATAGGCAGCCGGTTGTTCCCCCTTGTTCAGGGGCAAAGAGAATCGCCCTTCCACTTGATAGGGCCTGAAGCTGAAAAGCTTGCCCCTATCGCTAATCACTAACACTTGGTCAATGCTCTCCGCTTTGAAAGAGAGGGCCAGGGTATCTTCTTCCAGTTCCAAGGCGAGGCTTTCTTTCCCTGCTTTGGATGCTTTGCAGCTTCGGAAAGGCAACTTTTGGACCAGGCCTTGTCCAGTGATGGCGATTAGAAGCTCTTCCCTGGCTACCAAATCCTCTTCTGAAAGAACCTCTGCTTCTTGGGGTAAGATTTGAGTGCGTCTGGGGTCGCCGTACTTCTGGGCCAGCTCCAGAACCTCTTGCTTTATTAGCTCCAGTATCTTGCGGGGGTATTTGAGGAGCTGCTCCAGGGTTTTTATCGTTTTGGACAACTCCTTATGTTCCTCCTGGAGCTTTTGCCTTTCCAAGGCTACCAAACGCCTCAGGGGCATATCCAGTATGGCTTGAGCCTGAATCTGGGTGAGCTTGAAGCGTTCCATCAGCTTTTTGAGGGCCGTTTCAGGGGTGCGAGAGCTTCGGATTATTTGAACCACTTCGTCCAAATTGGCCAAAGCTATAAGCAGGCCTTCCAGTATGTGGACTCTGTGGCGGGCTTTCTCCAGGTCGTAGCGGGTGCGCCGGGTGATGACTTCTCTTCGGTGCTCAATGTAGTGGCGGAGGAGTTCCTTCAGGGATAGCAAAACCGGCTCCCCGTTAACCAGAGCCAGCATGTTAATGCCCATCGTGACCTGGAGGGGGGTGTATTTGAAGAGCTTGAGGAGAGCGGTCTTAGGGTCAACCCCGCGTTTAAGTTCAATCACTATGCTCATCCCTTCCCGGTCGGATTCATCCCTGAGGTCGGCTATCTCTTCCAGGCGGCCGGAGCGGACCAATTCGGCGATACGTTCCAAGAGGGCTGCTTTGTTCACCTGATAAGGTATTTGGGTGACGATTATGGCATAGCGGCCAGCTTTTACTTCTTCCAGGCGGGTGAGGGCTCTTACGGTTATTATTCCCTTGCCGGTAGCGTAAGCGGTTTTGAGGCCTTCATAGCCGAGGACTATGCCCCCTGTGGGGAAGTCGGGTCCTTTTATGTATTGCATGAGCTCTTCCAGCGGGATTTCGTCAAACTTTTGGTAATTATCCACGGCGAAGGCTATAGCTTGGGCCACTTCGCGAAGGTTATGAGGAGGTATGCTCGTGGCCATTCCCACGGCGATTCCTGATGAGCCATTTACCAAGAGGTTTGGGAGGCGAGCCGGCAACACTTGTGGCTCCTTTAGGGAGCCGTCAAAGTTATCGGTGAAGTTTACGGTCTCTTTTTCAATATCGGCGAGCAATTCCATAGCGATTGGGGCAAGGCGTGCTTCGGTGTAGCGCATTGCAGCTGGGGGGTCGCCGTCAATTGAGCCGAAGTTTCCTTGGCCATCAATCAATGGGTAACGGAGGGTGAAATCCTGAGCCATTCGGGCCATGGCATCGTATACAGCGGCATCGCCGTGGGGGTGGAACTTTCCCAGAACCTCTCCTACGATACGAGCGCTTTTGCGGTAGGGCTTATCGGGGCTGAGGCCCATCTCGTGCATGGTGTAAAGGATGCGGCGCTGGACGGGTTTAAGGCCATCCCGTACATCTGGCAGGGCCCTGGCCACGATTACGCTCATGGCGTAATCCAGGTAGGCCCCTTTCATCTCCTCTTCAATATCCACTGGGATAATCGTCCCTATCTCCACGTCTCCTCCCCGTGCTATTTCGTTCGCTCAAAAGGAATTATACCTTAAACGGGGGAAGACTTCAAAGCTTATGCTACCCCCGATTGAATTTAGCGGAGCGTGGCGAATCCTCGGTTCACGAGGGTAGGCCCCTACACCCACCGCAAGAAAGATTAAAAGGGGGTCCAGGGGGCCTGTAGGATGCGCCACCAGAATAAGAAGATGGGGCGAGTAGCCACCCCTTGCAACCCCGCCACGAGTGGGACCCAAAACGCCGGCAAACCCTAAGCCCACGGGGGTGGGCAAAACCTTGGGGGGTCCAGGGGGGCGAAGCCCCCTGGCAGGGGGCTGTGGGGGGTGTCCCCCCCACAAAACCTTAAAAGGGGCGAGTTGCCCACCTTAGCAACCTGCCCACGAGTGGGACCCAAAACGCTGGCGAACCCTGAGCAAACGAGGGTGGGCAACTGGGGGTCCAGGGGGCGAAGCCCCATGGCAGGGGGCTGTGGGGGGTGTCCCCCCCCACAAAACCAAAAAGGGGCGAGTTGCCCATCTTAGCAACCTGCCCGCGAGTGGGACCCAAAACGCTGGCAAACCCTCAGCCCACGAGGGTGGGCAAATGAGGGTCCAGGGGGGCGAAGCCCCATGGGGCCATTGCTCCCTCCAACACAGGCTTTGCGTTAAACCATCGGAACCTTTATAATTAACTTTGGAGGCGGGGCATGGATAAGGAATTGGGGACAAGAAAGGTTCAGCTCCCAGAACCGAAGGCTTATTCCGTCCTGGAACAGGGAACTGTGCTCCAAGGACGCTATGAGATACTGAAGGTTCTGGGAGTAGGAGGGATGGGAGCTGTTTACAAGGCCAGGGATAGACGCTTTGCGCCGATTGAGAGGATTTGCGCGGTTAAAGAGATTTTTTCCGACCTTTCCCCAGCCGCCCTCCAAGAAAGCGTGAGCAGTTTCAACCGAGAAGCCCAGATATTGGCAACCCTAAATCACCCCGCTATCCCCAAAGTCTACGATTACTTCACCGAAGGCCAGCGCAGTTACCTGGTTATGGAATTCGTGGAAGGAAAGGACTTGGAGACAATCTTGCGGGAAACCCCCGGCTTCTTGCCTGTGGAAACGGTAGTGGATTGGGCTTTGCAGCTCTGCGATGTCCTCCAATACCTCCACAGCCAAAAGCCTAACCCCATAATCTTCAGGGACCTCAAGCCTTCCAACATAATGCTTACCCCCGAAGGAAGGATAGTGCTGGTGGATTTTGGAATCGCCAGGGTCTTCCAAAGAGGCATAAGGGGAACTATGGTCGGGACTGAGGGGTATGCCCCGCCGGAGCAGTACCGGGGGATTATGGACCCAAGGAGCGATATTTACTCCTTAGGCGCAACCTTGCACCACTTGCTGACAAAAATTGACCCCCGAACTGAGCCTCCTTTCTCCTTTCAAGAGCGACCTATAAGGGCTATAAACCCTGCGGTTCCCCCGGCCTTGGAAGCGGTTATAATGAAAGCCCTGGAATATGAGATGGACAAGCGCTTCTCCTCCGCCGAGGAGATGAGGGCGGCCATAATTAAGGCCTTCGGGAGCAAGCGGCCTCTCACTGCGCCGGTTTTTATCAGGTTGAGGGAGGAGGCGCAGGAGATTAAGCCGCTATGGACCTTCCAGTGCGAGGATGAAATCCGTTCTTCTCCAGCTGTGGCCGGCAGGGCGGTCTACATTGGCTCTTACGATTACAACCTCTATGCTCTGGATTCGGCTACAGGCAAAATGCTTTGGAAATACCCAACCAAGGGAGGGGTGGTCTCTACCCCCTTAATTTGGAGGGGGATGCTCTTCTTCGGTTCGGAGGATGGGAACCTCTACGCTTTGGACCTAACCTCAGGCCGGACTCTTTGGGTGTTCTCCACCGAGGGCAAAATCCGGTCCTCTCCTAAGGTTTACGGTGAGACTTTGTTCTTCGGTTCTGATGACGCCAACTTCTACGCTTTGGAGGCGGCTTCGGGCCACCTGAAGTGGGTTTTCACTACCGGCGGAGCAGTTCGCTCGTCCCCTGCCCTCTTCCAAGACCGGGTAATCTTCGGGTCGGATGACGGCTTCAT
>JAPWUT010000044.1 GCA_028275425.1 Anaerolineae bacterium
GAGTTCGCTTACGCCGTAGCCGTAGAGAAGTTGGCCGATATTAAACCCCCGGAGAGGGCCGAATACATAAGGGTAATCCTGGCCGAATTCACCCGAATCCTGAACCACATGATGGCCATAGGCTTCCTCTTCAACGACTTAGGCGCTTATTTTACCCCTGTCCTCTACGCCTTCAGGGCCAGGGAGCACATCCTTGACCTATTTGAGTGGGTTTCAGGCTCCAGGATGATGCCCAACTACATCCGCCCTGGAGGAGTGGCTGGCGATTTGCCCGAAGGATTCATCCCCAAGGCCAAAAAGCTTGTTGACCACCTGTGGAAGTTCGCCGATGAGCTGGACACATTTCTCTCCGAAAACGAAATCTTCCTCCAGAGAGCACGCGGGGTTGGGGTTCTCCCCCCTGATGTCGCCATAGCTTACGGAGTGACAGGGCCGGTCCTTAGGGCTTCCGGGGTTAAGTACGATGTGCGCCGGGCCGAGCCCTACTCAATCTACGACCGCTTTGACTTTGAAATTCCTACCCTCCCCAATGGCGATGTCTACGACCGCTACATGCTCAGGCTTTTGGAGTGGAAACAGAGCCTACGCATCCTGGAGCAAGCCCTTGAACAAATTCCGGATGGGCCTGTTTCGGAAAAGGTCCCCAGGAGGCTCCGCCCACCTAAGGGCGAAGTCTATGGCCGCATAGAAGCACCCAAGGGCGAACTCGGCTTCTACTTGGTGAGCGACGGGTCCGATAGGCCCTACCGCTTCAAAATCCGACCCACTTCCTTCGTCAACTTGGGGGTTTTGAGGGAGATAACCGTGGGCCACAAAGTGGCCGATGTGGTCATAATCCTCGGAAGCATTGACATAACCATGGGAGAGGTGGATAGATGATGGACTTGGAAAACTTCTTGCCTTTCCTTGGAGAAATCGTAGCTCGCTGGCTCAAAGGCTTCCTCCCGGTCTGGCTTGTGGATGTCATAATGATGGTGGTGGTGGGGCTGCTCATAATCCTGCTAATGGTCGTGGTAGTGATGGCCTTGACCCTCTTGGAGCGCAAGATATTGGGCCGGCTTCAGGACCGGCTTGGCCCCAACAGGGTTGGCCCCTACGGCCTTATCCAGCCCATCGCCGATGTCCTCAAGCTTTTGGTTAAAGAGGACATAATCCCAGAAAAGGCCGATAAGCTCCTCCACTTCCTGGCGCCGGTGATAATTGTGGTGCCGGCCTTCATGGTCTGGGCTGTGATTCCATTCGGGAAGAAGCTTGTGGCTGCGGACCTCAACATAGCCGTGCTTTACGTCATCGCCCTCGGCTCTGTAACCTCCATAGCCATCCTCATGGCTGGGTGGGGGTCGGGGAACAAGTATGCGCTGCTCGGGGGGTTCAGGGCCGTAGCCCAGCTCTTCAGCTACGAAGTCCCGATGGCCTTAGCTATCCTGAGCGTGGTTATGGCTGCCGGTTCCATGTCCCTCCAGAAGATAGTGGAAGCCCAGAGCCCGTTGCCTTTCGTGCTTCTTCAGCCTGTGGCTTTCCTGATTTACTTCATCTGCGGCGTCGCCGAGACCAACCGCAGCCCGTTTGACCTGCCGGAGGCGGAATCGGAAATCATTGCCGGTTACCACATTGAGTATTCCGGGGTGAAGTGGGCCATGTTCTTCCTGGCCGAATACATCAACACCTTCGCCATCTCGGCCATGGTCGTCACCCTGTTTCTGGGCGGATGGAAGGGGCCTGTGCTCCCGTCTTACATCTGGTTCTTCATCAAAGTAGCCATCATGGTCTACGTTTTCTTCTGGTTCCGAGCTACTTTCCCCCGCCTCAGGATAGACCAGCTCCTCAATTTCTCCTGGAAGTTCTTGGTCCCACTGGCCATGGCTAACCTTTTGGTTACCGGGTTAGTAGTCAAGCTTGACCTCGGCTATTGGGGCAAAGCATCGGCCTACTGGGCGGGGAACATCTTGGCTGGAGGATTGGCCCTTTACCTCCTTGGCCGATTCACTCCTAAGAAGGCTTTGGCTTAGCGAGGGGGAGAAATGTTCGGGAGAGGACTTCTCAAGGGGCTTTACACGACTGTGAAGCATGGGGTTATGACTTACTTCAAGGGCTACAAGCATCCTTTCCTCAAGCGCTATTTCACCGAAGGGCCTGCTCCCAGGCTGGAGCCGGAAGGGGTAGGGCTTTTCACCTTGCAGTATCCCGAAGAGAAATATGCCATGTTCCCCCGCTTCCGAGGGGCACTAATGCACCTGAGGGACCCTGAAACCGGGCAGCCTCGGTGCACGGCTTGCGGGGCATGCGCCCTGGCTTGCCCCCACGGGGTGATTGAAGTCATAGCCGAAGGGAAGGGCAAAGAGAGGAAGCTTGTGGATTACCGCTACAATTTGGGAAGGTGCGTATTCTGCCGGCTCTGCGTTGAATCCTGCCCCTACGGGGCCATTGAGATGAGCCACGAGTATGAGCTGGCTACTTACGAAAATAAGATGGTGCTCCACCTTGAGGACTTGCTCAAAATCGGCGACCGAAGCGGAGTAACCGAGCAAGGGTGGGCATGGAAATAAGCTTGGGGGTAAGACCATGGGAATGCAGATAGCCTTCTTCCTCTTTAGCCTTATAGCTATAGTCGGAGCCATCTTGGTGGTTACCACTAAGAGGCTTTTCCACAGCGCCTTAGCTCTTGTCCTCTCTTTTGTGGGAGTGGCCGGCCTCTACATCCTCTTGGAAGCCGAGTTCTTGGCTGCCCTCCAAATCCTCATCTACGTGGGAGCAATTGCCATCCTCATCCTTTTCGCCATCATGCTCACAAGGCACCTCATGGACCCGAAAGCGAGGGCATTTAACGAGCAGTGGTGGGTTGCAGCCTTAGTGGCTGGATTCCTCTTCCTGGTCCTTATGGCCATGATTTTGCGGGTGCCTTGGCCTATCAAAGCGGCTGCCGTGCCTGAAAACGTTATAGAAGGCCTTGGCTCTTCCTTCGTGGGGGAGTACCTTGTCCCCTTTGAGGTAGCTTCTGTGTTGTTAATGGCTGCCCTCATCGGGGCCATAATCATTGCACGGGAGAGGTGAGAGATGGTTCCCCTTAGCTGGTACCTTTTAGTAGCAGCAGCCCTGTTTTGCATCGGCCTGTATGGGGTCCTGGCCCGCCGCAACGCCATAGGGATACTGATGGGAGTAGAGCTTATGCTCAACGCCGTCAACCTCAATCTGGTAGCTTTCTGGCGCTACGTCAACCCTTCTGACCTATCGGGCCTGGTCTTTGCCATCTTCGTAATCGCCGTGGCCGCCGCTGAGGCCGCCGTCGGCTTGGCTATAATAATCTCCATCTACCGCAACCGGGATACGGTGAACGTGGAAGAAGTGGACCTCATGCGAGGGTAAGGATGGAGAGGGCTGAAGCGCAGGCCAAGCTCAAAGAGCTCCTGGAGCCAAGGGAAGAAATCATCTTCGCTTACCTCCACGGCTCCTTCGTTGAAGGCTTGCCTTTCAACGATATAGATTTGGCCGTTTACGTGGACCAATCCAAAGTCCCGGATACTTTTGATTACGAGATGGACCTCTCGGTAAAGCTGACCATGGCCCTGCATTTCCCTGTGGACGTGCGCGTCCTGAACGATGCCTCCCTCGGTTTTCAGCACAGCGTGCTCCAGGGTGAAGCTATTTTAGTGCGGGATGAAGAGGTCCTCACGGACTTCATTGAGAGGGTGGCGAGGGAGTACATGGACTACGCTTACCTCGGGCGCATGTACCTTGAGGAGCTATTGAAAAGATGACCGGGGTGAATGTTGAGTTCGTCAAGGAAAAGGCAAGGGCGATAAGGGAGGCGGTTGAAAAAGTGCGCTTTTATTCTTCAATTCCCGATTCCGATTTCTTCTCCGATGAGCGCAACCTTTACACCGTTATGCACCTTCTTCTCAGGGCTATTGAAGCTACTGCTTCCATTTGCACGCACTTGATTGCCAAATTTGCCCGTCGCGCTCCGGCCAGTTACACCGAATGCTTTGAGGCCATGAAGGAGCTTGGAATGGTAGATGAAGACTTAGCTGCCCGACTCGTGAGGATGGTGCGCTTCCGTAACCTCTTGGTCCACCAATATTGGAAAGTGGACCCGGCTAAGGTTTTGGCCTTCGCACGGGAAAATTTGGGCGATTTTGATGCTTTCCTTGAATCCGTAAGAAGCTTTTTAGGGAGGAGATGATGGAAGGAATCTTCTTCCTCAAGCTTGTTTGGCTCATACCCCTTTTGCCCTTAGCCTCTTTCTGGCTGATAGTGCTCTTTGCCAACCCCAACAAGAAGCTCAGCCATTCCATCGCTATAGGCAGCATCGCTCTGGCTTGGGTCCTTTCGTGGGGAGCACTCTACGAGGGGATAAAGCACCACTTAGGCCCAGGCGAAGAAGCATTCCACCTGAGCTGGAACTGGCTTCCCACCGGCCCAAGCTGGTTTAAGATGGGCGTTATGGTTGACCCGCTTACCTTAGCCATGCTCTTCATGGTCCCCTTCGTGTGTCTGCTAATTTTCATTTACTCCGTTGGATACATGCATGGCGACCCCCGCTACTCCCGCTACTTCGCCTACATCTCCCTCTTCGCCTGCGGGATGTTGGGCATGGTCCTGGCCGATAACCTCCTCATGCTCATGATTTTCTGGGAGGTGATGGGCCTCTGCTCCTATCTACTCATAGGCTTCTGGTTTGAGAAGCCTTCGGCGATGCGGGCTGGCCTGAAGGCTTTCATCACCACCCGCATTGGTGATGTCATGATGCTCCTGGGAATCATCTACCTCTACTCCCGCACCGGCACCTTAACCTATTCCGAGGTCTTCAAGCCTGAAGTTCTGGAAGAGCTGGCCCATTCCACAGTGACCTTGCCCCTGGTGGGGCAGCTTCCTGTGGCTACGGTCATAGCGATTTTGCTCTTCGGTGGGGCGGTCGGCAAGAGCGCCCAGTTCCCATTGCACGTCTGGCTTCCCGATGCCATGGAAGGCCCGACCCCGGTCAGCGCCTTAATCCATGCTGCTACCATGGTGGCGGCAGGTGTTTACCTTGTGGCCCGCTCCTTCCCCTTGTTCTCCGTGGTGGAGCACGGGCCTCAATTGGGGCTTGTGGCTTTCATCGGGGCCTTTACCGCTTTCTTCGCCTCTACTATAGCCATAGCTCAGAACGACATCAAGCGGGTCCTGGCCTATTCCACCATAAGCCAGCTTGGCTACATGATTGCTGCCTTGGGGGTAGGGGCTTACGTGGCTGCCGTCTTCCACCTTGTGACCCATGCCTTCTTCAAGGCCCTTCTGTTCCTCGGCTCCGGTTCGGTGATAATCGGCACTCACCATGAGATGGACATGATGAAGATGGGCGGACTCCGCCGGCGGATGCCTATCACCTTCTGGACTTTCCTCATGGGGACATTGGCTCTGGCCGGAATACCGCCGTGGGCTGGCTTCTGGAGCAAGGATGAGATACTGGGCCACGCTTTCCACCATGCTTCGGAGGTGGGGTTCGTCTCTTGGCCCGGTTTCGTATGGATTTTGGGGACCGCGGCCGCTTTCCTGACTGCTTTCTACATGGGCCGGCAGGTTTTCCTCACCTTTGCTGGCGAACCTCGCAGCCACCACGCCGAAGAGGCCCACGAAACCCCTTGGGTCATGACCATACCCCTCATCATCCTTGCCTTCTTCTCCACCTTCCTCGGCTTCGCCGGAGTCCCCCACGAATTTCCGGTCCTGGGTCCTCTCCTCAACAACCCCTTCCACCACCTGGTGGGGGAAAGCTTCCCGGCCACACCTTTGAACTTCGGGGTAATGGGCCTATCGGTTCTGATGGGGCTATCCGGCCTGGCGTTGGCCTGGGTTGTATACGGACGCGAACCCCTCAAAGCCGGCGAGCCCGACCCCCTCTCTATCTCCTTGGGCCCGATTTACACCGTCCTCAAGAACAAGTACTACATTGATGAATTCTACCAGGCCACGGTCATCCGTTTTGCCCTCTGGCTTTCAGAGACGTTCTTCAAGTTTGATGACCGCTGGATAATTGACCCCATTGTGGATGGGGTTGGCCGGCTGGGCAGGAAGCTTTCGGAGATAGGAGGCCTGTTTGACCTTAAGGTTGTGGATGGAATTGTAAACGGTGTGGGGAAGGTCACCTCGGCGCTTGGGGGAGTCCTGCGCCTTATCCAGACCGGCAAGGCGCAGAACTACCTCTTGGCTGCCGCCCTTACGGTGCTTATGCTTCTCGGATTTTACCTTACCAGATGAAATCTTACCGGAAGGAGGCTTGAGCGATGGGTTTCCCGATACTGTCTATCATAACCTTTACCCCGGCGATCGGAGCGCTCATAATCCTCTTCTTCCCGAAGGAGAAGGTTAACCTCATAAGGCGCTTTGCCATAGCCGTAAGCCTTATACCTTTAGCCCTCTCGGCCTACCTGTGGTTTGCTTACAACCAGACCGAAGGCGGAATGCAGTTTGTGGAGCGCCACATCTGGATTCCGGCCATAAACGTCTGGTACCACGTAGGCGTTGACGGGATAAGTGTCCCAATGGTCTTCCTGACCTCGCTCCTCTCAACCCTTGGCTACTTCTACTCCGCCTACACCATCCACGAGCGGGTCAAGGAATACTACTTCCTCTTCCTCCTGCTTCAGACTGGAATGTACGGCGTGTTTGTGGCATTGGACTTTGTTTTGTTCTACGTCTTCTGGGAAGTTGGCCTTGTTCCCATGTACCTCCTGATTGGGGTTTGGGGTGGTGCGAACCGGGAGTATGCGGCCATCAAGTTCTTCCTCTACACTTTGGCCGGGAGCGTGTTCATGCTCCTTGCTATCCTTGGGATTTACTTCACCACTGGAAGCTTTGACATCCTCAAGGCCGCCGAAGTCCACCCCTTCGCCGATAACTTCACCCTGGCGAGCCTGGCCTTCTGGGCATTCTTCGTAGCGTTCGCCATAAAGGTCCCAAGCTTCCCCTTCCACACCTGGCTCCCCGATGCTCACACCGAAGCTCCTACGGCCGGCAGCGTCATCCTGGCCGGCATCTTGCTGAAGCTTGGGTGCTACGGCTTGCTCCGGATTGTCTTGCCCATATTCCCTGAGCCCTTCCGCTTCTACGCCCCCATAGTTGCTGCCCTCGGGCTGATAAGCATTGTCTATGGGGCTTTCGTGTGCATGGCCCAGTGGGACCTCAAGCGCCTCATCGCTTATTCTTCAGTAGCTCACATGGGCTATGTGGTCCTGGGGATTGCCGCTGCTGCCGCCAGCCTCAACTTCAACCATCCAGCCTTTAAGGAGAGTGCAGCCATAGCCCTGAACGGCGCGACAATGCAGATGTTCAACCATGGAATCATCACAGGGGGCCTCTTCTTCCTGGTGGGCATGATTTACGAGCGGGCTCACACCAGGGATTTGAAGGTTTTCGGCGGGCTTGGGGCCAAGCTCCCCTACTACTACGGTGTGGTTATGGTCACTGGCCTTGCCTCACTTGGCCTCCCCGGTCTGGCCGGCTTCTGGGGAGAATTCCTGGTCTTCCGAGGCGCTTTCCACATCATTCCCTACATCACTGCCTTCGGAGTCCTGGGAGTAGTAGCCACGGCCGGATACATACTCTGGAAAGTAGTGCAGTTCATGTTCTTAGGCCCCTTCAATCAGGAGAAGTGGGGTCACCTTACCGATATGGAGGCCTTTGAGAAGGTTACGATGTGGCCTCTGCTTCTGTTCATGGTAGGGCTGGGCTTTTACCCTGCCCCGCTTCTTAACATAATCAATACAGCTACAACAGCCTTGATGGGCAAGCTATAAGGAGGTTGGCCTTGAGTGCCGTAGAAATCCTTCAGGCTTTCGCTCCGGAGTTGGTCCTTTTCCTGGGTGCTTTGGTGCTTTTGGCCTTGGACATGGCTTGGAGGAGGTTAGGGGAGGGCAAGGAGGCCACGATTCTAAGCCTGGCCGTGGCCTTTGTAATCCTATCCTTGCTCCTGCTTCTGGGCTTCGGGAAAGCTTCGGCCCTGCCCATTTGGGGGATGTTAGCTTCAGACCAATTTGCCTTCTTCTTCAAGGGGCTGGCCCTGATCGGCACAGGCCTTGTCCTCCTCTCCTCCTACCGTTACTTGGAAGGCCATACCCCTTACCGTGGGGAATTTTATGCTTTCCTGCTCCTGGTGACCTTGGCCATAATGCTGGTGGTGGGGGCTGTGAATCTCCTCATGCTCTACTTGGCCTTTGAGTTCTTAAGCCTCACCTCTTACATCCTCGTGGGCTATCTTCGGGAGGAGGGCAAATCCAGCGAAGCGGCCATAAAGTATTTCCTTTACGGCGTGACTGCCTCAGCCATGATGCTTTACGGGATATCGCTCCTTTACGGGGTTACCGGGACCTTGGATTTGGTGAAGATAGGGCCGGCCCTGGCCAGCAGTGGCGCTGGCAGCTGGTTGGCTTTCCCGGCCATAGTTCTCCTCTTAGCCGGCTTCGGCTTCAAGATAGCCCTTGTCCCCTTCCACCAGTGGTCCCCCGATACCTACGAGGGAGCGCCCACACCGGTTACAGCTTTCCTTTCGGTGGGGCCTAAGGCTGCGGGTTTTGCTGTGCTTGCGAGGGTCTTCATAACTGCCCTCTCCCGCTTCCAGCCTGAGTGGGTTTCGGTCCTGGCCGGAATCTCCATGGTGACCATGACTTTGGGGAACTTGGTTGCCCTGAGGCAGGAGAACATCAAGAGGATGCTGGCCTATTCCAGCATTGCCCATGCCGGCTACATCCTCATAGGCCTTGTCTGCCTGGTAAGCGGAGTAACGAGCAACTTCACTGGGCTAAACGGCGTGCTCATATACCTCTTGGCTTACCTCTTCACCAACCTCGGGGCTTTTGCCGTGGTCATAGCGGTGGAGAGGGCCACCGGTTCCAACCGCATTGCCGATTATGCTGGCCTTGTGAAGCGGGAGCCGCTTTTGGCCGGGGCGATGATAGTCTTCCTCCTTTCCCTCATTGGCATCCCGGGGACCGGGGGGTTTGTGGGGAAGTTCTTCGTGTTTGGTGCGGCCATACAGGTGCAGTTTTACGTTCTGGCTTTGGTTGGGGTGATAAACAGCGTGATATCGGCTTTCTACTACCTCAACGTAGTGAGGCACATGTTCTTCCTGCGTGGGGAAGAGAAGCCGATTGCAGTTGAACTTACGCTCAAGTGGGTCATAGTAGCGAGCTTGATAGCCGTTTTCGTCATCGGCCTCTATCCTCACCCATTCATATCCTTGGGAACCAAAGCCGTCCAAATTTTGGGTGTGGCATTTTAACCGCTGAGATTAAATTTCGCTTGTGGGCTAACCGGACACCCCTCATGATTCCCCGAGGGGTGTCCATTTTTTTCAGGTGTCCTTAAACCGGGGGCCAGGGAGCTATGCTCATTGGTTCCCCTTTTCCCACCCTCGTTAGCCGCGAGTTCGCCAATGTTTTGAGTCCCACTCGTAGGCATGTTGGCGGGCCAAGGGGGGTAGGTCGCTGGGGGCACATACCTCGCACCACCTGGGAGGGGCTTGGCTCCCTTCACCCCTGGCTGCGGGGGCCAACCGTTCTGCAACTCATAGTCATTTATTTCACCCCTTGGGGCGAAACAAATGACCGGCTGCTTCCTGCTTCCACGAGGGGCACCGGGCAAATGCCCTGCAACCTCCCCTCTCCACAGGCGTTACTTCCCAGGGAACTCCCGGTAGGGCCATTGAGGGTGGCCAGCCCATATTGCCATAGATTGAGCGCCGCATTCCAATCCCGGTCTATCTCCAGCCCACATGCCTCGCAGCGGAAGACCCTCTGGGATAGAGGAAGCGGAGGACCAATTTCTCCACAATGCGAGCATGTCTTTGTTGACGGAAAGTCCTGCGGCACTAAAATGAGCTTTGCCCCATACCACTGACACTTATACTCCAACATCCGCCGAAACATCCCCCAGCTCACATCATAAATGGCCTGGGAAAGATGGCCGTTCTGGGACATACCCCGCACGTTCAGGTCCTCAACGACTATGACTGGCTTGGTTTTCGCCAGCCAAGTCGTGACCTTGTGCAGGAAATCGCGGCGGATGTTCCTAACCCTACGGTGCAAGCGGGCCAAACGCAATGAAGCCTTCTTGAAATTCTTGGAGAACTTCTGCTTCCGG
>JAPWUT010000045.1 GCA_028275425.1 Anaerolineae bacterium
AGAAGAACCAGGGCTCAAAAACCCTGTATTGGCCGGCTTATTCGGCACTATGGCTATGCTTTGCGAGATGATTTTCGGCACTTTCCTCTTCCTTTTCTCCGCCTTTTACTTCATTCTGCGGAGGAAGGAGCTGCACCGTCAGGGCTTGCTCTTGAGGGTGGCGATATTGGTTTTGACTGTTGCCGCTACCTATTGGCCGGTGCTCATCCCTATCCTGCGGGAGTTCCTCCTCGGGGGATATGAGCTAAAGGGCTGGGGGGATGCGCTCAAGCTTTCAACTGACCTCCTCGGTTTCTTCACCCCAACAGCCCTCCACCCTGGGCTGGGAATTGGTTGGGAGAGGGAGCTAAGGGCAGTGACAGAGGGAACTTCCCGCTTCGCAGATGTGAACACGGTTTTCCTCGGCTATTTCTCCTTGGTTCTGGCTATCGTGGCCTTGGTCAAAAATCCGCCCAAAGTTGTTAAAACTTGGGCCCTACAAGCCCTCCTCTTCGCTTCCTTCTGCCTCGGCCCCGTCCTCCAGATTAACAAGCGCTACGTCTTTGACATGGATGGCATACCCATAACCATCCCGATGCCTTTCGCCATCCTCCATTACATCCCAATCTTTCGGGCTAACCGGGTCCCCAACCGCTTCAGCGTTATCCTGACCTTGTGCTTGGCCGTCCTGGTGGCTTTCGGGGGGCAAAGGGTGATGAGCATCTTTGAGCGCCGCTTTTCCCCCGCCTTTTCCAGAGCCATAGGGGGATTGATTGCGGCTTTAATCATTATTGAGCATCTGGCAATACCGATGCCCCTCACGGACGCCCGAATACCTGCTCCTCTCTGGCTCATCGGGCAAGAAAGCGGGGAGTTTACCGTCCTACAGTTGCCGTTGGGATGGCGCAACAGTTTCGGGATGGCCGGGGCTGAGAGCACTCAGGCCCAGTATTACCAAGTTGCTCATGGGAAGAAACTGCTGAGCGGGAACATATCCCGCAATCCGCCTTTCCAGTTTGATTATTTCCTGCGCTTGCCATTCTTCCAGGCTATAATCTCAGCCGAAACTTACCAGGAGGTCCCACCGGAGCTTGAAACCAAGGCCAAAGCTCAAGCTCCTGAGCTTGTCCGCCTTTACGATATCCGCTACCTCGTAGTTTTGCCCCCTACCCCAGGCCGAGCCCCGTATTCCGACACCTACACCAGAACAGTCCAGCTTGTGGAGAGGCTTTTACCGGCCGAGCTTTACCTGGAAGGGCAGGGGACGAAGGTCTACAAAGTTAAGCCTATACCTCCGGCCTCATCCTTGGAGATAGATTTCGGAAGGGAAGAAGCTTTGCCCTACCTCGGGGAAGGGTGGGATAGGAACGAGGAGGTGGCCGGTTGCACAGCAGTTTGGGCCGTCTCCAAGCGAGCGGAGGTGTTCCTTCCCCCCATGGAAAATGGCTCCTATACCCTTACCCTGAAAGTCGCACCTTTCACTTACCCCGGCTCCCCGGAGCAGAGCATTAAAATCGTCCTAAATGGCGTTAACTTAGGGGAAGCAAAGCTTTCCCCGGGCTGGAACGAGCTTTCCTTCGCTGTTCCCGAAAGCATTTCCCTTAATCGCCCCAGCAAGCTTGAACTTAAGTTTTCTCACCTGGCTTCCCCCCGCAAGGTCTTACCTCCAGAGTTTGCCATAGGCTCAACTGGAGTGAATGCCCCCGCTGAGCTGGAAATCCATTCCGGCCAGGGTTTTGCTTTCATAACTGTGGCGGGGAAAAACGCTTCCCTGAACAAAGCCGGGCTCAATCTGGCGGTTATAGAGCCAAAGAAGGGGAAAGTGGTAGCGATGAGAGCTTTCGGCCCTGGGGAAGAAAAGAACCTGAGCTCTTTCGTAGCGGAGATAGCGCCAGGGCACATCGTAGTTGGGGCTGTTTACGGAGGCCTCTGGCCCGAAAATGCGCCTCAAGTCCTCCAGGCTCTCGGAGTCAATGGGCCATCCAAGGGGCCGAGCTACGCTTTTATCGGGGTGAAAGGGAGTGCGCCTGGCTCCGGCCTGGAGAAAGAAGGGGAAGACGTCTACCTCCGCTTGGGCTATAACCCCGATAGCCGAACCTTGGCCGCCGCCGTAGATTTCATCCGGCTGGAAAGGAGGTAGCCCTTGAAGCCTCTCTTTTGGGTGTGGAAGTGGCCTATCACCACTTATCCTTTGCTCCTGCTGCTTGGGATTTTGGCCGGTTCAACCGCATTTGCCGGGCTGGGGAAGAAGAGGTGGGGCTTGGAGAAAGCCTTGGATGCCTTGCTCTGGAGCTTAATAGGAGGCATAGCTTTTGGCAGAGTGGGCTTTGTGCTAACCAATTTGGAGTATTTTTCCGAAAGCCCAAAAGAAGCCTGGCAATTTTGGAAGGGTGGGCTTGCTTTCTCCTTTGCCTTAGCTGGTGGATTGTTGGCCCTCTTCATATTCTCCCGATTCCAAAAGGTTAGCCTGGCGGAACTGCTGGACTTGGCCTCTCTTTCCATCCTTCCGGCTCAAGCTTTAGGGTGGTGGGCATGCTACACAGCCGGATTGGCTTATGGGAAAGAGTGGAAAGGCCCATTGGCCCTTTTTCTCCCCGATGTCTATGGGGTCAAAGCCTACCGCTTCCCTGTGCAACTGGCCGGGGCTTTGTGGAGTGCTCTACTCTTCCTCATCCTCTTGGTCATTTACTGGAGAGCGAACAAAGCCGGCAACATCTTCCTGGCCTATGCCATCGGCTATTTGCCCTTTGACTTTTTCCTCCGCTTCCTCCGGGGCGATGTCATGGGGGTAATAGGGCCTTTGGAGCCGGGCCAGCTTTCAGTAGCGCTGGTTTTGATTGCCCTCCTCCTTCTCCGCTTCATTTGCCCCAAATCATCTTCAGGGCGATGAGGAGGAGGGCGAAGCCGAATATTCTCCTCAAGGTATCAGTGGGCAAATGCACAGCCAGTTTTGCCCCCAAAAGCCCCCCGATAAAGAAGCCAATGGCCAAAAGGAAGGCCATTTTGAGGTTAACATACCCTTGGCGGTAGTAGGTGTAGGCCGCCAGTATCCCTATGGGGGGAACGAGCATAGCCAAGGTTGTGCCTTGAGCGTAATGCTGAGGCATCTTGAAAATGTAGACCAGGGCGGGCACCACTACCACTCCACCTCCTATGCCTATAAGCCCGCTGAGGATTCCGGCGCCAAGTCCTACCCCGATGCAGAGGAGCAAGCTAAACATCATGGCCTCCCTTTGAAAGGACTTTGTCCAGGAGCTCTTTCATCTTCTGCCAATGGGTGCCCTTCCAGTAAATGCGATGGCAGCCAGGGCAAAGACTGAACTGCTCTTGGGTCTGGAAAACGTAAGGGGGGACTTTCCCCCGAACACTTTCCTTTTCCACGGGCTTGAGTGGTTCATTGCAGATTGGGCAGCGGGAGAAGCAGTTCTGCCTTTCAAGTTTAAGTTCTTGAAAGACCTGAAGGAGCTGGTCTTCCAAAGGGGCATTTTTAATCAAAATGGCCCGGACCCCTCTCCTGCGGGCCAGTTCTTGGTCCCGGGTGAGGAGGATTCTATCCTCCGCCATTGCCCGGTAGGCCAATTCATCGTCGTCCATGTTGGGGAAATAGAGGGTATCGTAGCCCAGGATTCGGAGCCATTTGGCGAGGGTTCCCAACATGCTATCGGCTATGAATTTCATGGCTCGCTCTCCAGCCAAAATTTCCTAAGGAGGTTATGGTTATGCTCAGCCTTTTGAGTTTGCTCCTCCCATTGGGCTTTGCCCTTGTAGCCATTGGGGGAAGGGAGCCTGAAGAAGCCAAAAGGACCTTTTCCCTCTTCCTCCTCTCTTTGGCTATCGGAACCGTTGGGTATTTTGCAAGCGGGTTTGCCCTGGAGTTCGGAGGAATTGGCCTTGTGCACAGGGATATAAGAGGGGTCAGTAGCCTCATCTGGGAGTGGTCTCCCCTGGATGTGCGCTGGGGGCCAGGATGGGGAGCTATAGGCCTCTACGGCTTCTTCCTCCGGGGTGAAGTCCTTTCCCCCGAAGCCCTCTCCCTCTTCCTCCATGGGCTTCCCCTCGTTTCCTTGGCCGTTTTCATTACTTTGGCCAACCTCTGGGGCAAGGTTAATCGGTTTTTCCTTTTGATTGTGGGGCTGATTTTGGCTTCCTTCCTCCACCCTGTTGTTGGAAATTGGGTCTGGGGAGGGGGATGGCTCGGCAATTTGGGGAAAAACGCCGGGCTTGGCCACGGGTTCATTGACGTGCTTGGGGCTTCCTCCCCTCACCTTTTGGGAGCTTTTGCCTGTTTCCTCGGCGCTATCACCTTCGGCCTGCGCAAGAAACCTTCTCCAACCCCCACCATGCCGCCGGTTCACCTCCCTATCCTGGCGGGCACAGGCCTTGTCCTGGCTCTCATCGGGGCTGGTGCTTTCCTGGCCGGCCACCCGGTCTATTCCGTTTACCCCACCATCTCCACGGCCGTGGGCATTGTCAACATCTTGCTGGCAGCGATGGGGGGGGTGTTGGGGGCATCCGTTTACTCCCTCTTCGTAACAGGCCAGAGCGATTTCCTCATGGCCGTAAGGGGCGGCATGGCCGGGCTTGTGGCTGGCGGAGCGTCCTGCTTCTTCATCCCATTCTGGGCCGGATTGACAATTGGTTTTCTCGCTGGCCTCCTCCTTCCCCCAACTGTCTACCTTTGGGAAGAAATCCTCAAGCTCGGTGACCCCTCGGGGGTGATGGCTATGAGCGGGCTGGGAAGCGTCCTGGGAATTCTCGCCCCGGCTTTCTTCGCCAACGGCCAGCAAGGCGAAGGCTGGAACGGGGTCCCAGGCAACTACCTCGGGGTTTCCGGCCAGGGTGTGAGCGGACTTTTGGTATCGCGAGGCTTTATCCCCGATTTCCCCCATCAGCTTTATTCCCAGTTAACAGGGATTTTAGCGGTGCTTGTTTGGACCGCTGCCATCCTGGTGCCTCTTTTCCTTATCGCCCAGAAAGCCATACCGGCCCTTAAGAGAGGCCAGGAGCACTCTGAGGGATAGCTCCTTTTCCAACCCAAGCAAAACTTCTTCATCGGGAGGCTCCGGAGAAAACCGCTCTTGTAGATAGAAACACACCACTTTCTTGAAGGGCTCGGCTTTTTCCGGGAAGAGCTTAGTCAAGCTTTCCAGATACTCAAGGGGAGTTTGAGAAGGCCTGGCCTTAATGCCGGCCAGCCAACCAAGCCTTAAGAGGCGAAGGTAAAGCCGTGAGGCCGGCCTAAGTTCCGGTGGTTCAAGCTTAAGCTGGATTGCCCTTAGGCCCATCATTAGGGCAGCCAATCCGGGGACCAAAGGCCAGAACTTCTTGAACCCTTCAGGCGAGGGCAAAGCAAAAGCCTGCGGGGGTGGGGCAGGAGGCGAAGGTTTTGATTCCTCGGGCACTTCAACCCCTTCGGGGATTCTGAGAGGCCTTTCTCTCGGAATCAGGGGCCTGGCTTCCCCTTCAGTCCTTGATACTCTTACTATCGGCAACTGAACCGATGTGGGCTCAAATTCAACCCAGCCGTAGCGGGGGAAGAAAACCTCCACCCAGGCATGGGCGTTCTTCTCCCTAACCCTCCACCTCCCTTTCTCCGCAAGGTACTCTCCTGCGGTGTAGCCGGCCACTAAGCGTGCTGGTATCCCCACTGCTCTGGCCATAACTACCATGGCGGAAGCGTAATAATTGCAGTAGCCCTGGCGCAAGTCAAAGAGAAAGTAATCCACTGCATCCCTTCCCTCCGGAGGAGGCGGGACTTTCTCGTTGTAGACGATGTTCTCCCTAAGGTATCGCTCAATGGCCAAGGCTTTATCGTATGGGTTATCGTAGCGGGAAGTAATTTCCAAAGCCAGATCCTTGACCCGCTGGGGAAGGTCGGCAGGGAGCTGGAGGTAACGGGCAATCCAGGCTGGATAATCGGTGCCGGCCTTGCGCAAACTCTCCTCATCGGCTACGCTTACTTGCGATACAACCCTAACCACAGCCCCAGGTTTAAGTGGCTCTGAAGCCAAGAGAAGGGAAGGCTCTATCCTATCCCCCTCCCCGGTAGCGATGACGAAAGCTTTTTCCGAAAGCAGGGAAGGCTGCGCGGCGGCGTATATAAGCCTGCCCTCAGGCTCAATCAGATAGTAAGTCTGGGTCAAAGCTTGCCTCAGCTCAAACCGGAAAGCAGGTATTTCCTCCCAAGCCCTGAAAAGAAAAGCGGTGTTATCGGTGTTGAGCCAGCTTCTTCCGGTGTAGAAATCGTAGGATGCCGCCTTCCAGTAACGGACCAGCTCCCGAGGATAGGCCTCTACCTCCAAGACCACCATTCCTCCCAAGGCGACGGGTCCTCCCAATTCTAACTCCTTCCCGAAGTAGGCTCGGCCAATTTTCGGGACTCTGTAACCCTTTAGGGAGGGGAAGAGCTTGTTCCATTCCCTCTGAACCTTCTCCCAGCTTTCTTTTAGGAAGCCTACCTTTAAGTTAGCTTTGGCCCCAGGGGCAAGCCAAGCAAAGGCCAGAGCTAAGAGGATAAAAGCGAGACCGTAGCGGAAAAAGTCAAAGGAAGCGTATGGTGAATACCCTACCCGGTGATGAGCCCAGCTTTCTTCTTGCTCCCGGAAGTGTAGCCAGAGGACGAAAATTAGTGAAGCGAAGGCATAGGCAATGGGGTAGATAGCCAAGCTTTGGGAGCCGTAATAGGCGTTTATGGCCGTTAAAACTCCGCTGGGGATTACGGCCAACCACCCATTGCGCTTCCGTAGAGCCAACCAAGCTGCCAAGTAAGCTGACCACCAAACTGTCAAGCTCATAAGCAGGACGAAAGCGATTGGGCCCCCTCTTGCCTCTCCGGCCCTAACACCCTCAAGCCAATAACCAATCCTCCACCCAAGGTTGATGAACCTCTCCTGCCAGCCTAAAGTATCGGGCAGAAGGAGGGAAGTGGAGAAGAAGGAAATGGCAGCCCCGACTGTAAAGCTGTAGAGGTGAGCGGAGATAGGTGGCCAGCGGGACAAGGCCAAAAGATAACCTATGACCAAAGCCAGGATAGTAACTCCTGGCAGGACCTCAAGTCCTTTCGTCCACTCCGCTGATACGATGCACCAGGCTGCTGTAAGCTGGAGCCAAAGGAGCAAAAGGAAAGGCCCAATACCCATTTAACTGCTCCTTCCTTAAGCTAATTTTACCCCACCACCTTCGCCAATGCAATTCCAAAGCTAAGGGGTTGTATCCCAAACTTGTTGGGCACCTTTATTTGGCCCTTCTTGCCGATTGAATTAAACTTCTCTGGCTAAAGGCCAGCTTCCGCCGAGCTTTTTAAGCAAATCGCTAAAGACCCAAAACCCTGGCTAATCCTCAGCTCACGAGGGCAAGAGAATGGGAGGGCCAAGGGGCGCAAGCCCCCTGGCAGGGGGTCTGGGGGATGTGCCCCCAGAATAAAAAGAGGAGGCGAGTTGCGCACGTTAGCAAACCAACCTGCGAGTGGGACCCAAGACACTGGCAAACCCTAAGCTCACGAGGGTGGGCAAACGGGAGGTCCAGGGGGGGCGAAGCCCCCATGGCGGGGGGCGTGGGGGGCGTCCCCCCACAAATTCAAAAGAGGGGGCGAGTAGCCTACATTAGCAGCCTGCCCACGAGTGGGACCCAAAACGTTGGTAAACCCAAAGCCCACGGGGGTGGGCAAATGGGGGTCCAGGGGGGCGAAGCCCCCATGGCAGGGGGTGTGCCCCGTTCACGCCGACTGAAGTCAGCCCCTTTGAAAAAAGGTCGGCCTGCGCCAAGTACGGGCGTAGCGTCGCTACGCCCCTACATTGAACCGGGGGTGGAGGGGGCGCAGCCCCCTCCCAGGGGGTTTGGGGGATGTGCCCCCAAAAATTCAAAAGAAGGGGCGAGCTGCCCACCTTAGCAACTCCGCCCACGAGTGGGACCCAAAACGCTGGCAAACCCCAAGCTAACGGGGGTGGGAAAATAGAGGCATATACACCCAAACACTCTTTCTCGCAAAGGGGCATCCCCCGCAATTTTTGGACACGCCAGGCTTGCCAGGCTTGCCATTTTGGTTTACATGAGTTAAACTTGAATTGAAAATGGCTAAGGGAGGTCCATCATGACAGAAGTAGCCATTGAACAGAGAGTAGCTTGGCTTGAGGGCAGGGTTGAGGAGCAGGCCAAGCTCCTTGAGAATATAAGCCTGAGGCTCACTTCACTTGATGATAAGCTTGACCGTTATTGGGAGAGGCTTGATTCCAAGATAGATTCCAAGACGGACAAGCTTGACTCCAAGATAGAAACGGTAAGGAAAGAGCTTGAGGGCAGGATAGAAGGGGTAAGGCAAGAACTCATGGCTGAGATAAAAGCCGTAAGGCAAGACGTTTCATCGCGCATGAGGTGGATTATAGGGCTGCTCGTGACGGAGTGGATAACCATAATGGCCGCAGTTATTGCCGCACTTTTCCGGTAGTTCCTTCTATGGCCCTCTTTCTCAATAGGGGGCTTGTCCACAGGCCGCTTCAGGCTATATGAACGAAAGCTGGGCGCCGGGCCTTTCTACTACCGGGTCAAGCCCTATGATTTTCTGGAGGCTGTAGCGGTCCGGGGCCTTTTCCTGAGCCAGGCGCCTCAGGTGACGGTACTTTATGAACTGCCAACCCTTAAGGGATGACCACAGCGGCATGTTCTTGAGCTTGTACCAGACCAAGGAAGCCCTCCCGCCCGGAATTACTACGTAGGAACGTGGGAAGGGTGGAGAAAAGTGGTGGAGGAAGAAGCCGGTGAGGGCTGCTGTGCTTTCCACTACGAAGCCAAAGTTCAACTCCGCAATTAAGTGCAAGGGCTTGCCAAAGGCTTCCTTCTCCTCCCATATGACATCAAACGGGTCACGGGCCCCTTCTCTGACCTGAAACCCAAGCTTTTCCCCTAACTCCCAAAGCATTGCCTTTATTTCATCCTGGTCTCTGGCCCTCATTTCAGGCTCATCCTCCACCCTTAAGCGCCACTTACCTTCAGCCTCTTCCCCGTAGGAGGCAAGGCATTCCCTCAAGAAATCCGCTTTGGGAGCCAAGGGGCCTTGGAAAGAGGTGTAGAAAAGCTCCTCCAATTCACTCAGAGTTAAAAGGCCTTTTTCCCTGAGTAGCCTGTAAACTTCCAGCTCAGCTTTATCGCTCAGCGGGATGGAAGAGCTTGGGTATTGGGGGAGACCCAAAAGTTTCCCATCAGCCCAGGATTTCAGGCTATTTTCCCGGAGCATTGAGCTCAATACTTCCTCCAGGAAGCCCCGGAATTCTCCACGCTTTCGTTCGCCCCAGGCCCAAGGCTTGCGTGAGGATAGCCACCATTCCACGGCCAAGCGGAGGAGCGGAGGGGTTAGGGGTTCAGCGCTGTAAGATAAAACCTCCAAGATGGCCTCCTTGAGGGTCTCCTCCTCGCTCTGGCCGGTGAGAGGCCAAACCTTCTCCGAATTAGAGAAAAGGAGCCGGACCTCAAGCCTTGTATCCTTTTCGCGGAAGGAGAAGCTTTCGGGGCGAAGGCCGGCTTTTGCTCCGGCCAGAATGAGGCATTCGGCCATGACTGGTGGTATATCTTGGCCTACGAAAAGGGCAAAACCGCCAGGCTTGAGGAGGCCTTTGAGCTTAAAGAGGCTTCGCCTTAAGGTTTCCTCGTACCAATCCCAGCCGAAGACTCCTTTGAGAGCCAGCGTCCGAAGGGGATAGGCCGCTTGGTAACCCATAAGCCAGCCTGCCCAGAGGAAATTGAGGGCCCACCAAGTCCTGTCCAACGGAGGCGGCTCAAGGATTAGGAAAGAAGCAGATGACGGAGGAATCCCCTCCTCCAATTTCTTTATCCCCCAAGGGAGGGGAAGCAAGGCTGAGGCCTTGTCCTTTCGGAAGAATTCATCCTGTTCAACTACCGGCAAGGGGCGGAGGAAGCGGCGGAGGCTTTCAGCGGCGGATTGAAAGGCCTTCCAAGCGTTCGCTTCCACGAAGCGAGGGGGAGGATGAAGCCTCACAGGCCTCCCCTTGAATTCTGGGGAAGGGTACAAGGAAAGCGAAAGGTGCATGGCTGCAAGGAGAGCTGCCTTCA
>JAPWUT010000046.1 GCA_028275425.1 Anaerolineae bacterium
ATTGCAGGGTTCGCTTATTCAATTGCATTGGGCCTCCTCAACGGCTAAGCTCGTTCACTACGTTTATCATTATACCATCCCCTGCAATCACTCCTCCTCTGTCGCGAGCTATAAGGTTCCTGAACTCAGGCTCAAGCGCGTACAGCCCTGTTCTCACGTAGCTCAAAGTCGCCTGGCTTGGGATATGGATTATGTGCCGGTCAGGGGTTATCTCGCCTGGTTCCCAACGGGTGGTGGGGGAAAAGCTTTCCCCAGGCGGGCCATCGTGCTGGGAAATTTTTTCCCCTCCAGGGCCAAGGATGTGAACGAATGCCGTTAGGTTCTCTTCCAGTGGTCCTAAAGCCATCCAGTAAAGCGTTGCCTCCGCAGCCTCGGCTCCTCGCTTGAAGCTTAAGCCCAGAAGCGCCACTTTCCCTTCAAAGTCCGCCCCTACACTAATGGGCTGCACGCATGTAGAATCTCGGAGGTTATGCCAGCCCCAGAGGGCAAACCATAGGGCTACGGGCAATAGGAGAATTAAAAGCCATCTCTTAGGTTCAACTCGCCAAATGAGGGTCAAGGTCAGCAATGCCCCCACCAAAGCAAGCGCCTTCCCCAATTTCCGAGGCAAAGTATCACCGAACCAGATTTTGATAGTATGCTCCCCAGCCGGGATTTTAATGGTTACCAGGCCAAGCACGGGAGAGGGGGACACTTCAAGGGGAATCCCTTCAGCAGCAGCCTGCCAGCCGGGAAACCAAAACTGGTGCCAGCGGATATAAGTATCGCGGGAGGAGTTCACAGTCAGGGTGACTTTCAGAGGGCAGATGAGCTTAAGTTCTACTTTTTCAGGCCCGTAATACTCTTCAGCCCAAGGAGATGGTCCCTCCCGAGGCAGCCAGAATTCCTCCCTCGGAACCTTGACCGTAACTGGGAGGTATTCCAAAAGCCAAGGCCCTCCCCAAAGCCTGGCCCATAGAGCAGTCTGATAATCGTATTGAGCCATGGAGTGGAAGTTGACTTCGTCCTCCTTAAGCACTGGCTGGCCCGTTTCAGGCCACCTAAGGGGTTCCCATTCTATGCCAGCGAGCGAGGTGAAAGCCCAAATCGCAGCCACTAAGAGCAAGCAGGTTGCCCTCGGAAGCTTGGGTAGCCTCTGGCTTAAATAGATGGCTATAGGGGCAACTAAGAGAGAGCCGAAGAGCCCGGCCATCGCTTGAAATCGCCACGGAAATTGGAGGAAGGTGAGGGGCTTGAGGTTTAGCCAGAGGAATGATGAGGAAGGAGTGTTTATAAAGGCAGCAATGGCCACAGAAAGGGCAGCCGCCAAGGTTAAAGCCTTTTTCTCCGCATCAAAAGAGCGAATTTGAGTTAAGGCCAGGATGAAGCCGCAAGCCATAAGGACCGTTTGCCAGAGGCTAAAAAGGTGCTGGGAAATGGGGTAATGGTGGATTAACGAGCGGGAAAAAAGTTCGGCGAAAGGGAGGAGGAAGTTCAAAGGTTCAGTGACCGATGGAGCAATCTGGCCGGCCCTGATCCATCGGTTCTCGGCAAGGGCGGGGAGCCAGTAGAAAGCGCTAAGGGCAAGCCCGAGAATCACCCCTAAAGCTACAAGGAGCAAAGCCTTTAGCCGGCCGGAAGGCTTGGCAAAAGTCAGGGCTAAGGTGTAAGCCAAGGCAAAAGGGGCAAAGATAAAAGCCGAAAGGTTGTGGGTGAGGATGAGGCCAGCAACCGCCAAAGCCAGGAAAGGGATAGGCTTAAGGGTATCCTTTCTCACCACTTTCCAAAGTAACCATAAGATTAGCGGGAAGAAGACGAAGGCCAGATGCTCCGCCAGAGCCGCTCGGACATAGGCATTAGCTATGTGGTAAGGGAAGTAGGTATAGGCCACTGCTACCCAGAGGCCGGCTTCCTCGCCGAAGAGGTCCTTGGCCCATAGGTAAGCCACAAAAGCGGCCAGGAGGAAAGAAAGGCCAAAGGAGGCTTTCAGGGAGTTTATGAACCCGAACCCAAGCCAGTGGAGGAAGACGACAAGGTAATAGCTCAGAGGAGCATAGAAGTTAGTGACCGGGTAGCCATAGAAGAAGCCGAGGTTAGGGAGCCAGCGGGGATAAAGCTCCCACCCCCGCAGGGTGTAGTCCAAATCAAAAGAGCGAAAAAGGTGGTGGAAAGGGTCGTGGGAGGCCCAGAGGCCTGGCTTGAAGAGAGGGAATAGGGCGGGTAAGGTAAAAGCTATGAGTAAGGAAAGAGCCGTAAAAGTGGGAAGGGGGCCCGGAGATTTCCGAGCCCCCTTGCCATCCGCCATCACCTCTCCTCTTCCGGCAAGAAATGCGCTTCTTTCTTGCTATACCACACAGATATGGCCACGATTATGATGCAAATGGCCACAAAAAGGTAGATAGGCCATTTGGGGGAAGAGTGGGAGGAGTGAAGCCTTACGATTATGGGGGCGATTATGACCGAAACCAAGTTCACCACTTTTATCATCGGGTTGAGGGCCGGGCCTGAAGTATCCTTGAGGGGGTCACCCACCGTATCGCCCACAACGCTGGCCTTGTGGGCTTCGGAGCCTTTGCCGCCGTAAAGCCCATCCTCTATGGTCTTCTTAGCGTTATCCCAAGCCCCTCCGGCGTTGGCCATGAATACGGCCAACAGCTGGCCGGTTAAGATTATCCCCGCCAGGAAAGCCCCCAGGGCCTCTTCACGCAGGGCAAATCCAACGATGAGCGGGGAAAGGACAGCCAGGAGGCCAAGGCCTACAAGCTCACGCTGAGCAGCCCTGGTGCAGATTGTAACTGCCTTGGCATAGTCAGGCTTAACAAGCCCCTCCATGAGGCCTGGGATGCGGAATTGTCTCCGCACTTCCTCAATGATGAGGGAAGCCGCCCTCGCTACTGCCCTTATGGTAAGGGAACTGAAGAGGAACGGGATAGCCCCGCCTATGAGCAGGCCGATGAACACTTGAGGCTTAACCACGTTTATGGTAAAGGCCTGGATTCCGGTCTCCTCGGTGAAGGAACCAAACAAGCAGACGGCCGCAATCACTGCCGAACCTATGGCTATCCCTTTAGTTATGGCTTTGGTGGTGTTGCCTACCGCATCCAGGTCGGCCAAGATTTTGCGGGCCGAGGGTTCAAGCCCCACCATCTCCCCAATTCCGTTGGCATTATCGGCTATGGGGCCAAAAGCATCCATGGAGACATTGTTTCCGGTCAGGGTAAGCATGCCTATGCCGGTAAGGGCCACCCCGTAGAAGATGAGAGCAGGCTCTCCAGCGAAGATTATGACCGAGGCCAAGATAGCGAAGGCTATTACGAATATAGCCCAGACGGTGCTTTCATACCCGGTAGCCAAGCCGGTTAGGATTGTAGTAGCCGAGCCAGTGCGAGTGGAACGGGCTATCTCCTGCACAGGAGCAAACCTGGTACCGGTGAAGTAATCGGTCAGGTAGTTTATGATAACTGCCAGGATAATCCCAGCCAAAGTAGCCCAGAAAAGCCTAAGGTCGTGGGCGTAGAATTTGGCCAGGAGGAAGAAGCCGATTATGGAAGTCAAGGCTGAGATATTGTACCCTCGCTTTATGGCATCCATAGCATTTTCCTGCTCGCTGCGGGCACGGACAGCGTAAGTCCCAATTATGGAGGAGAGGACTCCGATGGCTCGGACCATTAGGGGGAACACAATCCAGCGGTAATCGTGGGGGTTACCAAGGTAGTGCATAACCCCTATGCCCAGAATCATGGCTGAGACTATGGTGACTTCGTAGGATTCAAAGATGTCGGCAGCCATACCAGCGCAATCCCCGACGTTATCCCCAACAAGGTCCGCCACCACGGCCGCATTGCGGGGGTCATCCTCCGGAACGCCTTGCTCTACTTTGCCCACCAGGTCTGCCCCCACATCGGCGGCTTTAGTGTAGATTCCGCCGCCTACTCGCATGAAGAGTGCCAGCAGGGTTCCACCGAAACCAAACCCCAAAAGGACATCCTTGGCATGTATTCCGTAGATAAGGAATATGATTGTACCGCCCAGGAGGCCGAGGCCGTCGGTTAGCATTCCGGTTATCGTTCCGGTGCGGTAGGCGATGCGGAGGGCCTCGCTAAAGGACTTGCGCGAGGCGGCAGCCACTCTTACGTTCCCCTGGACGGCCATACTCATTCCCACGTAGCCTACAGTTCCGGAGAAAGTTGCCCCCATGACGAACGCTAAAGCTCGGCCGACGGAGATTTTCAACGGTTCTCCGGCCAGGTGGGCGGAGAAGAAAAGGGCTATGGCCAAAAGGACGATGAGCCAGAGGATGGTGCGGAACTGGGTGTTCAGGTAAGCCTTAGCCCCGCTGCGGATAGCGTTTGCTACCTCTTCCATTTCCTTTGTCCCGGTTGGTTCCCGCAGGACTTGGCGGCCGAGGAGGAAGGCGTATACAAGGCCGCCGATAGCTACCAGAAGGATGCTCCAAACGCCGAAGATTTCAAAGGCACTGGCTCCCTCCAGCAATTTGCACCTCCTTGCCTCAAGGGTAGTAAAAATTTTACCACTTTTAATTGCATTGTCAAATTTGCAATCTTGCGGGGTCTCGTATTGCCCACCCCCGTGGGCTTAGGGTTCGCCAGGGTTTTGGGCCCCACTCGTGGGCAGGTTGCTAAGGTGGGCTACTCGCCCCCTTTTAAGGTTTCGTGGGGGAACACCCCCCACAACCCCCTGCCAGGGGGCTCTGCCCCCTGGACCCCCGTTTGCCAGCGTATTGGGCCCCACTCGTGGCGGGGTGACAGGAGTTAGCCGCTCGCCCCTTCTTTGAAAAATTCGGGGGCACATCCCCCAAACCCCCTGGGAGGGGGCTGCGCCCCCTCCACCCCCGCTGCCCACCCCCGTGGGCTTAGGGTTCGCCAAGGTTTTGGGCCCCACTCGTGGGCAGGTTGCTAAGGTGGGCTACTCGCCCCCTTTTAAGGTTTCGTGTGGGGACACCCCCCCACAACCCCCTGCCAGGGGGCTCTGCCCCCTGGACCCCCGTTTGCCCACCCTCGTAGGCTTTGGGTTCGCCAGGGTTTTGGGTCCCACCCGTAGCGGGGTTATCAGAGTGTGCTGCTCGCCCCCTATTTTTAGACTCCCCCCTCGCACGCCAGTTTGACAAAGGTTTTGTTCACTGCTATAATAAGCGCAGACCCGCCCCCGAAGGGGCTATTTAGGCCCAAAATTTAATACAAGGGGAAGGACCACGAAGGCCAAGAGGCTGGCTTGAAAGCCCGCCCACTTCGTGGTTTTTTTATCCCCAAAAGGAGGTGGGTTATGCATATACCAGATGGGTTCTTAAACGCTGCTACCGCTGCCGGAACTTACGTAATCTCGGCCGGCGGGGTTGGCTACGGCCTCCGGCGCCTCGCCGGGAAGCTGGGAGAAAAGCAAATCCCAACTTTAGGGGTAATGGCCGCTTTCATCTTCGCTGCCCAGATGCTCAATTTCCCGGTGGCCGGAGGCACTTCAGGCCACTTGGTAGGAGGAGCTTTGGCCGCTATCCTCCTCGGCCCCTGGACAGGCCTCTTGGTGATGACTTGCGTCCTCTTGGTGCAAGCGATTGTCTTCCAGGATGGCGGGATTACGGCCCTCGGAGCCAATGTCCTGAACATGGGGATAATTTCTGTCTTCGTGGGTTACTACGTTTACCGCTTGGTTTCCGAGCTCCTTAAGGGCAAAAGGCTTGCCGAACCGGTGGGGGGATTTGTGTCCGGATGGACTTCAATCGTGGTGGCGGCCGTGGCTTGCGCCGTTGAGCTCGCCTTGTCCGGCACTTCACCGCTGGGGGTTGCTTTGCCAGCCATGGCCGGAATGCACGCCCTCATAGGAATAGGGGAAGGTCTGATAACAGCCCTGGTCTTAGGTTTCCTTAGGGCAACAAGGCCTGACCTTCTGGCCCTGGAGAAAATTTGAAGGAGGGGAGCCATGGAAAAGAAGTGGTGGCTGTGGGGGATTGTCATCGCTTTTGCCCTGACCCTCCTTTCCCCCTTGGCTTCACCCTGGCCTGACGGCCTTGAGAGGGTAGCCGAGGATTTCGGGTTCATAGAGAGGGCTAAGGAGCCTTTGTTCAAGGTAATCCCGGATTACCTCTTCCCCGGGGTCGGGAATGAAGCCCTGGCTACCATCCTGGCAGGGATTGTAGGGGTAGCTATAACCTTGGCCTTAAGCTACGGCCTGGCCAGACTCCTCAGGCAAAGGGCATGAAGCACAGTTTCATTGACAAATACAGCGATATTGATAGCCCTATCCACAGGCTGGACCCCAGGACCAAGCTGGTCCTGGGGCTGGCCCTCATCTTGACTTTGGTGGAGATGCCTCAAAGGGCATGGCCTGCCTTAGGGATTGCTTTGGGGCTCCTCTTGGTTGTTGCTCTACTGAGCCGTGTCCCAATCCCTTACCTACTTTCCCGTTCGGCTGCCGTGATACCCTTCGCTTTCCTGGTCACCTTTTTCCGGGTAATCCCGCAGGGGAAGGAGGGGCTTGTGGCTGGGGCAGTGATTGGGGCCAAGGCTTGGCTATCGGCATTGGCTTTAGTCCTCCTTTCGGCTACAACCCCCTTCCCCTTGCTCCTCAAGGGGATGGAAAAACTTAAGATGCCCCAAGTCCTGGTGTTGATACTATCCTTCATGTATCGCTACATCTTTGTCCTCCTGGATGAGGCCATGCGTATGGAGAGGGCTTGGGCCTCAAGAGGGGCGGGTCGGAATTGGTGGGCTTCTTTCAAAGCGATGGCCGGAGTGGCCGGAGTGCTCTTCATACGCAGTTACGAAAGGGCCGAGAGAGTCTACCAAGCCATGCTGGCCAGAGGGTTTGAAGGCGAGGTCCGAACCCTTAATCCCCTTAGGTTTTCCACTGCTGACCTGGCCTTTGGCTTGGCTTCGGCCCTGAGTTTGGGAGTTCTGTGGATTATAGCAGCGTTCTGGAGGTGAGAGGTTGGCCAAGATTTTAGAGGTTAGGGATTTGCACTATCGGTATCCTGATGGGATTGAGGCCTTGAAGGGGGTGAGCTTTGAGGTGGAGGAGGGCGAAAATTTAGGCATAATAGGGCCGAATGGGGCCGGGAAATCCACCCTCCTCTTGCACCTCAACGGCATACTCATGGGCTATTCCTCCAATGGCTCGGATGCCGTTTGGGTGAAAGGGAAGCCCGTGAGGAAGGAAACCCTGAGGGAGATAAGGCGGCTTGTGGGCTTAGTCTTTCAGGACCCCAACGATCAGCTTTTTTCCCCCACGGTTTTTGAAGATGTAGCTTTCGGCCCTCTGAACCTGGGCCTAAATCCGGATGAGGTTAAGGAAAGGGTTAAAGAGGCATTGAAGGCGGTAGGAATGGAGGGATACGAGAGCCGTTCTCCGCACCACCTCAGCTTTGGGGAGAAAAAGCGGGTGGCCATAGCCACTGTGTTGGCCATGGCCCCCGAAATCTTGGTCCTGGATGAACCAACCGCTAACTTGGACCCGGTCGGGAGGTGGGAGCTAATGGAGCTTCTGCGCTCCCTACCTCACACTAAAATCATCGCCTCTCACGATCTGGACTTCGTTGAGAAGATATGCGATAAGGTAATGGTCCTAAATTCTGGCAAAGTCCTGGCAATCGGTCCTGCTGAGGAAGTCCTCAGCGACCGGGATTTGTTGGTCAAAGCTCGTCTTGCGCCTTAGAAAGCCCTGGCAAAGAGGGCTTTGAGCGTCGTCTCCTTCCCGCAGTAGACACAGCGGTCCGGCTGGCCATCTTGCTCAAAAGGTATGCACCGGATTGTGGCCTTGGTCTCCTCCTTAATGGCCTCCTCGCACTGGGGTGACTCGCACCAAGGAGCGATTACGAAGCCACCATCGCTTTCTATGATGCGCTTGAATTCTTGGTAATCGTTCAAGCGGTAGGTGTTCTCATCCAGGAACTTTTTGGCCATCTGGAAGAGGTTGGCCTGGATTTTGGCCAAAGCTTCCTCCACCTTGCTCCCCAGGTCATCGGTGGATACGGTCCACTTCTCTCCAGTATCCCTGCGGGCAAGGACCACTTGGTCTGCCTCTACATCGCGTGGGCCTAT
Source organism: Anaerolineae bacterium (assembly GCA_028275425.1). Taxonomy (GTDB): domain Bacteria; phylum Chloroflexota; class Anaerolineae; order SpSt-600; family SpSt-600; genus SpSt-600. The sequence goes on from JAPWUT010000046.1 coordinate 8,031, forward strand.
TTCTATCCGCAATGGAACCCCTCGCAGCTCCCACTCATTGAACTTCCATCCGGGGGTATATTCTTCCCGGTCATCAACCTTTACCCTGAAGGCTTGGAGCTTTGATTTAAGCTCTCCGATTTTGGCTAAGACTTTTTCCTTCTCCTCGTCGCTCTTCCAGATTGGGACGATTATCACCTGGATTGGGGCAAGCTTTGGGGGTAGCTTGAGGCCTTTTTCGTCCCCGTGCACCATGACAATGGCTCCGATGAAGCGTGTGCTCAGGCCCCAGCTTGTAGTCCAGCAATACTGGAGCTGATTGTTCCGGTCAAGGTAACGGATTTCAAAGGCCTTGGCGAAATTCTGGCCGAGGTTGTGGGAGGTAGCGGCCTGGAGAGCCCACTTATTGCCCATCATAGCTTCCATGGTGTAGGTGTGGAGGGCGCCCGCAAACTTTTCCGATTCGCTCTTCTTGCCCAGAATCACAGGTATTGCCGCTTCGTTCTGGGCGAAATCGCGGTAGATGTAGAGTATCTTAAGGGTTTCCTCTTCAGCCTCCTCAAAGGTAGCGTGGGCAGTGTGGCCCTCCTGCCAGAGGAATTCCATCGTGCGGAGGAATGGGCGGGTCCGAAGCTCCCACCTCACCACGTTGCACCACTGGTTTATGAGGACCGGCAAGTCCCGGTAAGAGCGAATCCATTGGGAATACATGTAGCCTATGATTGTTTCAGAAGTAGGGCGGACCACAAGGGGTTCTTCCAGCTCTTTCCCACCCCCATGGGTAACGATTGCCAGCTGAGGTGCGAATCCCTTCACATGTTCGCTTTCTTTCTGGATGAAGCTATAGGGGATGAAGAGGGGGAAGTAAGCATTCTGGTGGCCAGTCTCTTTGAAACGGCGGTCAAGGCTTTGCTGGATATTTTCCCAGAGAGCGTAGCCGTATGGTCTTATCACCATGCAACCTCTTACGGGGGCGTAATCGGCGAGCTCGGCTCTCTGGATGACCTGGATATACCATTCGGAAAAGTCCTCAGTGGGTGATATGAGTTTTTCCCTCATGGCCCTTTCCTCCTTATTAAAGGATTTAAAAAACCGGCCCCCTTAGGTCTGGGGGCCGGCCCTAATCCACCACGCCTTAGCCCGACAATACCCCGGCATTACCCAGACCCAGGGGCTGGGAAAGAGCGCGGTATCGGGCACGGCAATGGGAACCCAAGCATCATTTTTCCCCCTTATTTTGCATTTTAACTGCAAAGCAGCTTTTTGTCAAAAATTTCGCCCCATCCTGCCGACTGAAGCCGGCCTGTGCTGAGTATGGGCATAGCGGCGCTACGTCTTTCATAGTCTGCCAGGGTTTTGGGTCCCAGGCGGGGCGGGGTTGCAAGAAAGGGCTGCTCGCCTTTTATTTTGAACTCTTGGGGGCACATCCCCCAACGCCCCCGCCAAGGGGCTTGCGCCCCCTGGACCCCCCGTGTGCCCACCCTCGTAGGCTCAGGGTTCGCCAGCTTTTTGGGCCCCACTCGTGGCGGGGTTGCTAATGCGGGCAACTCGCTCCCTCTTTTGAATTTGTGGGGGGACACCCCCCACAACCCCCTGCCAGGGGGCTTCGCCCCCCTGGACCCCCCGTTTTCCCACCCTCGTAGGCTCAGGGTTCGCCAGCGTATTGGGCCCCACTCGTGGCGGGGTTGCTAATGCGGGCAACTCGCTCCCTCTTTTGGTTCTGGGGGGACACCCCCCACGCCCCCCGCCAGGGGGCTCCGCTCCCTGGACCCCCCTTTCCCACCCTCGTGGGCTAAGGGTTCGTCAGCGTTTTAGGTCCCACTCGTGGCGGGGTTGCTAATGCGGACAACTCGCCCCCTATTTGGGTTT
>JAPWUT010000048.1 GCA_028275425.1 Anaerolineae bacterium
CGCCTTGATTACCTTGCCGACCAAGCGCAGAAGCTGGCCAAAAAACTGGAAGAGGTGGCTTTATTCCAGCAGAACATCCGCCAAGAGCAAGAACGCTGGCTTGAATCCCAGCAAATAGCCGAGCAAGAACGCCGCCGCCAGATGGAAGAATGGGCCAAACAATTCGCTAAATTCGCCGAGAAAATGGAAGAATACTCCTCCCTCATGGAACTATATGCCCAGCAGTACGAGAAGAACCGCAGAATAGCGGAGCAAACAGCAAAGCTTCAGGAAAGCATAACCGCCACCGAAAGGGAAGTCCTGGAGCTCGTGCGGGTAGCGGAGGAAAGGATGAGAAAAGATTGGGATGCCTACCGCGAGGAGACCGAAAGGAGGTGGAAGAATCAAGAGATGGTGCTTGAGGAGAACAGAAACCGCCAGGAGGTTAAGAACAGGGAATTCCTGGCCAGATTTGAAGCCTTGGAAGAAAGCCTTAGGAGCCTCCGAGAAGAAATTTCCTCTCTCCGCAAGGCTCAAGAGGAAGGGCTGAAGAAAGCGCTGTTGGCTATCCAAGAGTTCCTGGCGGCAACCATGGGGGGTTAGCCATGTATGTGGTAGGGACAGCCGGCCACGTGGACCACGGAAAGTCAACCCTGGTCAAGGCCTTGACCGGGATAGACCCCGATAGGCTCAAGGAAGAGAAAGAGAGGGAAATGACCATAGACCTCGGCTTTGCCTGGCTCACCCTCCCCAACGGAGAAAGGGTGGGAATTGTGGATGTCCCCGGGCACAAAGACTTCATTGAAAACATGCTGGCCGGGGTAGGAGGGATAGACGCCGCCATCCTGGTCATTGCTGCCGATGAAGGGGTTATGCCCCAAACCAAAGAGCACCTGGCCATCCTGGACCTGCTCCAAGTCAAGGCCGGCCTCATAGCCCTGACTAAAATTGACCTGGTGGAAGACAAAGAGTGGCTGGAGATTGTGCAAGAGGAAGTCCGGGAAACGGTGAAGGGAACGGTCCTGGAAAATGCCCCCATAATCCCGACCTCAGCTAAGACTGGGGAAGGGCTTGACCAGCTTGTGCACGCCCTCCAGGAAATACTCAGCCGAACTCCCCCCAGGATTGACCTGGGAAAGCCCCGCCTGCCCATAGACCGCGTTTTCACCATTTCCGGCTTCGGAACCGTTGTAACCGGAACTTTGGTGGACGGGAGCCTTCAAGTTGGGCAAGAGGTGGAAATCTTGCCCCAGGGATTGCGGGCCAGGATAAGGGGATTGCAATCCTACAAGCAAAAAATCCAGAAAGCTCTCCCCGGAAGCAGAGTGGCCGTAAACCTCAGCGGAGTGGATAAGGAACAGATAAGCCGAGGGGATGTCCTTACCATACCAGGCTGGCTAACCCCGACCAACTTGGTGGATGTCCACCTACGCTACCTGGCCGATGCCCCGTTCCCTTTGAGTCACGGCTCCCAAGTAAAATTCTTCAGCGGTTCCGCCGAAGTTATGGCCAAAGCAAGGCTTCTGGACCGAGAAGAGTTAAAGCCGGGGGAGGAAGCCTTCGTCCAGCTTGTCCTGGAAAGGCCAATACCCCTGGTAAAGGGCGATGGCTTCATAATCCGCTGGCCTTCCCCGGCAGTGACAGTGGGAGGGGGCAAGGTCCTGGACCCCCATCCGGGCAAGAGGCACCGCCGTTTCCGGCCAGAGGTCATAGAAAAGCTCAAGACCCTGGCCCTCGGTACTCCTGAGGAAGTTTTCCTCAGCACTCTAAGGGCCAGAGAACCCGCCCGCTTTCAGGACCTTTTGCCTTACCTCGGGCTGGAGAAAGGGAAAGCTTTGGAAATTCTGCAGAAGCTTGTAGAAAGAGGGGAAATCGTAGCTCTAAAGCCAGAAAGTGCCGGAGAAGAAGGCTATCTCCTCACCAAGGCAGGCTGGGATAAGCTCCTCAACAGCGTAATCGCCCTGGTGGGAGATTACCACCAACGTTATCCACTGCGGAGAGGTATGCCCAAAGAGGAGCTCCGGAGCAAGCTCAGGATTAACCCAAGCTTGCTTGGAGAACTGTTAGTTAGGGCCTCAGCCGAGGGTAAAATCCGAGAGGAAGAGGGGGTAGTGGCGCTACCATCACACGAGGTTAAATTCACCCCTGAGCAGAAGGAGCTGGTGGATAAGCTCATGGCCCGCTTCAAAGCCAGCCCTTACGCTACCCCTTCAGTGGCCGAGTGCGAAGCAGCCTTGGGTAGCGAGCTATTTTCAGCCCTCCTGGATTTAGGCAAATTGGTCAAAGTCAGCCCCGAGGTCGTATTCCTGGCCGAAACTTACAGGGAAATGGTCAGGAGAGTAGTGGAGAGGCTGGAGAAGGAGGGGAAGATAACCGTAGCCCAAGTGAGGGATATGTTCGGGACAAGCCGCAAGTATGCCCTGGCCCTGATGGAGCACTTGGATGAGAGGAAAATCACCAAAAGGGTAGGCGATGAGCGAATTCTACTGCAGAAGCCCGCAAAAGGGCTATGAGCCTGGCCTTCTCTGCTTAAGCATTTCCCCCGTTCCCGCAGAAAACTTTTGATGCAAATTAAGATAAGGGGCAAGGGCTTAAAGTGGCCCCTTGCCCCTTATAGCTCAGCCAATTACTTTTGCGCCTGAAGCTTCCGCTTCTCCTCCTCGGCCAGCACCCGGCGAAGAATCTTACCCACAGTGCTCTTGGGGAGTTCCTTCCGGAATTCTACCATCCTGGGCACTTTGTAGGGAGCGAGGTTCTTCCGGCAGAACTCAATTATCTCTTCCTCCGTAGCCACTTCCCCTTCCTTCAGCACAACAAAAGCCTTAACGGTCTCACCTCGGTAGGGATCCGGCACTCCAACTACGGCCGCTTCTTTGACTTTGGGGTGCTGGTAAAGGACTTCCTCTACCTCGCGAGGATAGATGTTGTAGCCGCCGGCAATTATCATCTCCTTCTTACGGTCCACGATGTAGAAGTATCCGTCCTCATCCATCTTAGCGATGTCTCCTGTGAGGAGCCAGCCCTCCTTGAAGACCAGAGCGGTCTCTTCGGGCATCTGCCAGTAACCCTTCATAACTTGAGGCCCCTTTATGGCCAGCTCCCCTACTTCACCAGGCGGCAGCTCCTTCGTACCGGTCTCCAGGTCCACAATGCGGGCTTCGGTATCAGGGAACGGAATGCCGATAGAACCAGCCTTGTTAACGCCGTAGATTGGATTGCAGTGGGTAACAGGTGAGGTTTCGGTGAGGCCGTAGCCCTCGCACAGCTTACCACCTGTTATCTGCTCAAACTTCTGCTTTACTTCAACCGGAAGAGGGGCGGCTCCACTTATGCAGGCCTTTACCGAGCGCAAATTATGTTTGGGTGTCTCAGGGTGGTTGATTAGGGCAATGTACATTGTAGGCACGCCAGGGAACAGGGTGACCTTGTACTTGTCAATGAGAAGGAGCATTTCGTCAATATCCCTGGGGTTGGGCATTGGGATAATCGTTCCAGCCCCGTTTATCCCCAAATTCATACATACGGTCATCCCGTAGGAGTGGAAGAAGGGCAGGGCGCCCAAGGTCACCTCCTTGCCCTCTTGAAGGTCGGGGAGCCAAGCGCGGACCTGCAAGGTATTAGCTACCAGGTTGTAGTGGGTGAGCATAGCTCCTTTGGGGACGCCGGTAGTGCCTCCTGTGTAGAGAAGGCATGCAATATCTTCCTGCGGGTTTATTTCCACAGGGGCCGGGTTCGGAGGGTACTTAGCTATGAGGTCTTGGAACATATAGGTTCCTTCTACCAGCTCCCCTTCCAGGCGATGCCCTTCCTTCTTCTCCATGGCTATGGTGAACAGAAACTTCAAAATTGGCGGGAAGTATTCCTTGATGTTGGTCACTATGATGTTCTTGAGAGGGGTCTTGGGCTTCACGTTGCGGATAACTGGATAGAACCTGGTGAGGGTAACGACCGTCTCAACCCCAGCGTTGTTGAACTGGTATTCAAGCTCCCTCTCCACGTAGAGGGGGTTAGTGGGGACAACGGTGGCACCGGCCTTGAGGGCTCCGTAATAAGCAATAACAAATTGAGGGCAGTTGGGTAAGTGGACGGCTACTTTGGAGCCTTTCTTCACCCCCAGGGCTTGGAGGGCAGTGGCAAAGCGGTCCACAAGTTCCTTAAGCTTTCGGTAAGTTATCTGGCTTCCAAGGAACCTCTTGCCAACTTTCCCCCCGAAGATAAGAGCAGGCCGGTCGGGATACTTAGCGGCGCTGTCATCCAGGAACTTGTAGAGGGGGATTAAGGGGTAAGCGATTGATTGCGGTACTCCGGGGTCATAAAACTTATACCACACCTTTTCCATGGTTTCCCCTCCTTTGGGTTATCGCTTTTCACAGCTTCCATTGCCTGGATTTAAGGATATTTTAACACAAATCTGTCCCCAACGCAAATCAAGACTGTGAAATTCCCCACGTAGTTACCGTTGACAAACGCCGGCAGCTGTTCCCCCGTAGCCCAATGATATACCCCGATACGGAAGCGGCGAGCGCTTTTGGGCCATTGCTGCGGGATTTTGAGTTGGTGCGGGTCTTCAATAATATCCCCTGGCAACCAAACCGTTGGCGGGTAATTGCGCTCATAACCTGGTGCGAGGGAAAGGGGAAAAATTTGGGCGGGATTCTCCCCTCTCCGCCTTGGAGAGAAGCAGAACGCTGGCGAACCCAAAGCCCACGGGGGTGGGAAAATGGGGTCCAGGGGACGAAGCCCCCATGGCGGGGGACTGTGGGGGATGTGCCCTTCCGACCTAACCCCTTGACCCCCTTCCCTGCGAGGGAAGGGGGAAAATTTTGTGGGGTTATCGGGTAAGCCTACGAGTGGGGCCCAAAACGCTGGCAAACCCAAAGCCCACGGGGTGGGCAAATGGGGGTCCAGGGGGGCGAAGCCCCCTGGCAGGGGGCCGTGGGGGTGTCCCCCAACAAAACCAAAAGAAGGGGCGAATTGCCCGCATTAGCAACCCGGCCCCGAGTGGGACCCAAAACGCTGGCAAACCCAAAGCCCACGAGGGTGGGCAAAGGGGAGGTCCAGGGGGGCGAAGCCCCCTGGCAGGGGGTTTGGGGGATGTGCCCCCAAAAGCTAAAAATAGGGGGCGAGTAACCCACCCCTGCAACCACGCCACGAGTGGGACCCAAAACGCTGGCAAACCCAAAGCCCACGGGGTGGGCAAAGGGGGGGTCCAGGGGGGCGAAGCCCCCTGGCAGGGGGTTTGGGGGATGTGCCTTTCCGACCTAACCCCCTGGCCCCCTTCCCTGCGAGGGAAGGGAGAAAATTTTGTGGGGTTATCGGGTAAGCCCACGAGTGGGACCCAAAACGCTGGCAAACCCAAAGCCCACGGGGGTGGGCAAACGGGGGGTCCAGGGGGGCGAAACCCCCATGGCAGGGGGTTTGGGGGATGTGCCCCCACAAAACCAAAAGAAGGGGCGAGTAGCCCGCATTAGCAACCCCGCCACGAGTGGGGCCCAAAACGCTGGCAAACCCAAAGCCCACGAGGGTGGGCAAATGGGGGGTCCAGGGGGTGCAAGCCCTCTGGTAAAAGGTGCGTCTCCTGCGAAGGCAAAGGTTCTTTGCCCCCTTGGCCGCTAACATAGTATAATTTGACAAAAACGGAGGGGAAACCTTGGGAAAACCTTACATACTTTTGACTAACGATGACGGAGTGGACGCCCCGGGCCTCCTGGCCCTTAAAAAGGCCATTGAACCATTGGGAGAAATAGCCATCCTGGCCCCGGACCATAACTGGTCAGCAGCGGGACACCCAAGGACAATGCATAAACCCTTGAGAGTGGAAGAGGTCCGCCTGGCCGATGGCTCCATCGCCTATGCTTCCAACGGAGCACCTTCCGACTGCGTCGCCTTGGCAGTCCTGGGATTTTTCCCCAAAAGGCCAGATTTGGTGGTATCGGGGATAAACCTTGGGGGAAATATGGGCTACGATGTAACCTACTCCGGGACCGTTGCCGCGGCAATTGAGGCCGCTATCTTCGGAATACCGGCTATAGCAGTCTCCCTGGACACCTTCTCTCCCGATGCCGATTACTCCGCCGCAGCCGAATTTGCCGCCCGCCTGGCCGAATACGTCTTGGAAAAGGGGCTTCCCCCCCACGCCTTCCTTAACGTCAACGTGCCCGCTATCCCCAAAGAACAGATAAAGGGCGTGCAAGTAACCAGGCTCGGAAAGCGCTTCTACGAGGACCAGCTTATAAAGCGCCAGGACCCCAGGGGCAAAGATTACTATTGGCTCGGAGGAGGCCCCCCAAAAGACATCCTTGAGGAAGGAACCGACGTGGGAGCCGTAGCCAGGGGGTTCATCTCCGTCACCCCCCTCCACTTGGATATGACCGATTACAAACTCCTGGAAGCGCTGCGCTCTTGGGAGATATTCCGTGAATAGGGCAATATACTCCCTTGCCTTAGCTTTACTTTCCTCCCTGCTCATAGCCTTAGCCAGCGAATTGGCCCGCAAAGTCAACCTTGAGATTTTGGTGACCGATTTTGAAGGCAGGCCACTTGAAGCAACCGTAGCCTGGGATGGGAGAAATTTCCAAGCCTTTGGGCGCTTAAGGCTACGGACCGAAAGGGGTAAGCATTATTTGGAAATCCATGCGCCCGGCTACAAAAGCTTCGCCGGAGAGGTTGAGGTCCTGTCCTTCTCCTTCAACCCTCCCCTCCGCCTGAGCCTTTCCCCTCTAATCCTGGAAGGGGAAGTGCGGGATGAACTTGAAGGCTTTCCGGTAAGCGGGGCCAAAATCCGAGGAGAAAGCTTTAGCCTTGAATCCGGCCCCGATGGCCGCTTCCGGCTGGAGAAACCAACCTTGCCCTTGAGCCTATCCATCTCCTGCGAAGGATACGAAGACCTCAAGGTCGCCCTGCTTGCGGAAGATGAGCTTGCTTTCCCCCGTACTTTCCTCCTCAAGCCCAACCGAGTGGAAGGCTTCATAAGCAACGCTTACACCGGCTTACCGCTGAAAGGGGCACTGGTCCGCACCCCCGATTGGGGAACCATTTCCGACGAACAAGGCCACTTCGTCCTGAGAAGACTGGTCCCAGGAGAGGAGATATCGTTTGAAGCCGAAGGCTACTTCAGCGCCACAATCCCCTTTAGCGGCTCTGCCCCAATAACAATCGCTCTCCGTCCCAAAGTAGTCCTGGTAGAAGTCGTGGAGAAGTTCACCCAAAAGCCCTTGCCCGGAGCTGAACTTTCCGTTAGAGGCATCGCCTTCCGCACCGACGAAAAGGGGATGGTATCGCTCTACCCACTTACCGAAGGCGATTTAATCACCGCCTCTTTCCCGGCCCATGCTTCCGCTCAGGTAGTCTTTAGGGGCGAAGAAAAGCTGACTTTGGAGCTTCCACCCTTAAATTGGGAAATCAAAGTTTACGATTCCGCCACCGGGGAGCCCATTTCCGGGGCATGGCTTTACATCGCAGGCAAGAGGTTTGGCCCATCCCGCCACGGCAAATTGACCGTGGAAGGCGTCCCGCCTGAAGGGGAAATGGCTTTGAAAGCGCCCGGATATGCCATCCTACGCCTGAATCCTAACGGAGCGAAGTGGGAAAAAGCCTCCCTCACCTTGACTCTAACCCTCAGGCCATTCCAAGTCCGCGGGATTTACATCCCATTCGTCCTACTTGCTCGGCCCGAGAGAGTCCGGGAGCTTCTGGAGCTTGTGGATAAGACCGAGCTCAACGCAGTGGCTGTAGATGTAAAAAGTGACCGAGGCTTTCTGGCTTGGAAATCGGTAGTTCCTTTGGCCAAAAAACTGGGGGTAATCAAGGACAGGGAAAGCCGCACCCTTGAGGAAATCCTCCGATTTTGCCGAGAAAAGGGGATTTACACCATCGCCAGGATAGTGGTTTTCAAAGATAACCCCTTAGCCTTTGGCAGGCCGGACCTTGCGGTGAAGAAGAAAGATGGGAGCATATGGCTTGATAGGGAGAATCTGGGCTGGGGGAACCCATTCCGGAAAGAGGTTTGGGATTACAACATTGCCCTGGCTAAAGAGGTGGCCGCTTTGGGCTTTGACGAAATCAACCTGGACTACATCCGTTTCCCATCCGATGGTGACCTTGGGGCTATAGCCTGGGAGGAGACGAACACCTTGGAGACCAGGACCGAAGCCTTGCGTGGCTTCCTGAAAGCAATCTCGGAAGCACTGGCTCCTTTCCCCGTTTTCCTTTCCGCCGATGTCTTCGGGCTTACCTCCTGGGTAGAAGGCGGGGGGGACATGGGCATAGGACAGCGGATTGAAGACGTATCCCCTTATGTTGACTACCTTTGCCCAATGGTTTACCCCTCAACTTTTGCCCCTGGCTCTTTGGGGTATGAAAATCCGGCCCTTTACCCTTACGAAGTCGTTTACCGTAGCACCGTTAAAGCTAAGGAGAGGAGCAAAGCCTTAGTTCGTCCTTGGCTCCAGCACTATTCCCTTTACGGTGTGACTTACGGCTTAGAGCAATTCCGAGCGCAGCGCAAAGCGGCCGAAGAAGCCGGGACCTGGGGCTGGGTATGGTGGAACGCGGGAGGATTCTACGAAGAATCCCTATTTGCTCCGGGAGAATAGCGGATTGCAGCCAAGCTAACCCCACCCTATGGCCACCAGCGGGCGACGTCCTGGATGGCGCGGGCGGTTTCGGCGATGGCCTCAGCCCCGCCCAAGGCGTGGATGACCGGGACGAGGGCCCGCAGGTCCGCCAGCAGGTCACGGCGGGTGCGGCGGGCCAGGAGCGGCAGATTTTCGTCCCAGAGGGGATAGAGGGCCGGGCGTGGCAACTCGGCCAGGCGGGGAGACAGGGCGGCCAGGGCACTGGCGCGGGCATAGGCATCCTTGATTTCCCTGGCGGCGGCCAGGGCTTTGGGCAAAAGTTCCGGCGGCAGACGCTCCGCCAGGGCGGCCAGGACGCGAGCGCGGGCATAGGCATCATTGATTTCCCTTGCTGCAGCCAGAGCTTCGGGCAAAAGTTCCGGCAAGCGCTCCGCCAGGGCGGTCAGGGCGCGGGCGCGGTCATAGGCATCTCCGATTTCCCTTGCGGCGGCCAGAGGTTCGGGCAAAAGTTCCGGCAAGCGCTCCGCCAGGGCGGTCAGGGCGCGGGCGCGGTCATAGGCATCTCCGATTTCCCTTGCGGCGGCCAGGGCTTCGGGCAAAAGTTCCGGCAGGCGCTCCGCCAGGGCGGTCAAGGCATCAGCGCGGGCATAGGCACCCTTGATTTCCCTTGCAGCGGCCAGGGCTTCGGGCAGAAGTTCCGGCGGCAGGCGCGCCACCAGGGCGATCAGGACATCGGCACGGCGCCACTCAACGTCGATTTCCCTTGCGGCGGCCAGAGCTTCGGGTAAAAGTTCCGGCGGCAGGCGCTCCGCCAGGGCGGTCAGGGCGTCGGCGCGGCGCCACTCATCTTTGATTTCCATGGCGGCGGCCAGGGCTTCGGGCAAAAGTTCCGGCAGGCGCTCCGCCAGGGCGGTCAAGGCAAAAGCGCGGGCATCCGCCTCTTTGATTTCCCTTGCGGCGGCCAGAGCTTCGGGCAAAAGTTCCGGCAAGCGCTCCGCCAGGGCGGTCAAGACATCGGCGCGGGGGCTGCCCGATAGCCCCCGCCATGGGGGCTTCGCCCCCTGGACCCCCCATTTTCCCACCCCCGTTGGCTGAGGGTTTGCCAGCGTTTTGGGCCCCACTCGTGGCGGGGTTACAGGGGTGGGCTACTCGCCCCTCTTTTGGTTTTGTGGGGGG
>JAPWUT010000049.1 GCA_028275425.1 Anaerolineae bacterium
GGTTTCCTTGGACCAGACGGTTCCCTTCGTAAAGGTCTTCGTCTTTGTAGTAGAGGTAAGGGGTGCTTTTGGGGACTGGGGTTTCGCCGCTTCCTTCCTTAAGGACAATGCTCCCTACGTTTATCAAATAGTAGAGGGCAATGCCATGGCGGTCGGGCTGGATTTGGGAGCCATCGGCAGCAATGACATAACCTCCCTCATAGGGGGATAGGGGTGTTGGTGGTTTCCGAAGGTCAATTGGCTCGTGGGAGGGGATTGCGGCCCCAAATTCTTTGGCTTTGGCTTTGAAATCAAGTGCTGAGAGGGAATAGAGGTTGAGGAGTTCCTGGACCTTCCCTAACACCTTATGGCGCTGAGCTCTTTCTTCGGCCAATTCTTCGGCCATTTTTTCCACTTGAGGGATCAAATGAGCTAAGGAAAGGGTCATGTTTGCCCCCTCGGCAAGCCTTTTTAATTTTATCACGAAGTGCGGTTTTGGGAAAACCTGCCCACTTTTGCAATGCGAAGGGCAGGTATTGCCCCCTTGGCTAAAAGTCAACCTCTGCTGAGTACGGACGTAGCGGCACTACGCTCCCTCATTAAACTGGGGGTCCAGGGGGCTGTGCCCTTTGCGACCTAACCCCCTGACCCCGTTCCCTGCGAGGGGAGGGGGAAATTTGGCGAGGTTCTACCCTCTCCACCTCAGGGAGGGGGCTAACCCGGCCACGAGTGGGACCCAAAACTCTGGCAAACCCTAAGCCCACGAGGGCGGGCAAACTGGGGGGCCAAGGGGGCGAAGCCCCATGGCGGGGGTTTGGGGGATGTGCCCTTTAGCCGACTAAAGTCAGCCTCTTTGAAAAAGGTCGGCCTTCGCCGACCATAACTAAAGCGGGGGTGGAGGGGGCTGCGCCCCCTCCCAGGGGGCTTGGGGGATGTGCCCCCAAAAGCTAAAAATAGGGGACGAGTTGCCCACCCCTGCCAACCCCGCCACGAGTGGGACCCAGAACGCTGGTGAACCCTCAGCCCACGAGGGTGGGAAAACCTGGGGGGTCCAGGGGGGCGAAGCCCCCATGGCGGGGGGTTTTGGGGGTGTCCCCCCACAAAACCTTAAAAGGGGGCGAGTCGCCCACATTAGCAACCCCGCCACGAGTGGGACCCTAAACGTTGGCAAGCCCAAAGCCCACGAGGGCGGGCAAAACGGGGGTCCAGGGGGCGAAGCCCCCATGACGGGGGGTTGTGGGGGGTGTCCCCCCAAAAACCAAAAGATGGGGCGAGTTGTCCACCTTAGCAAACTCGCCCCGAGTGGGACCCAAAACATTGGCAAACCCTAAGCCAACGGGGGTGGGGAAAATAGTGGTTCTACAACCCCGGAAGCTCAAACTTGACAACCCAAAGCTTTCGGTGTAAATATAAAGAGGGCCTGCTCAATTCAAACTAAGGAGGAGGTAAGATGAGCAGAAAGCTTTCTGTAGCTTTAGCGCTGGTGGTGACCGCTGCTATGCTCCTTTCGGCCTGTGCTACCCCTACACCGCAAATTGTCAAGGAAACAGTAGTGGTCACCAAAGAAGTTGTAGTTACCCCAACGCCTGTTCCTAAGAAAGTCCTTAGAATGAACCTCGGCCCCGGTGATGTCCCAACCCTTGACCCCTCTCTGGCTACTGACGTTTCCTCTGTCCAGGTTATTGAACTGACCAGCGTTGGCCTTACCCGCCAGAATGAGGAGACAGCAGCGATTGAGCCTGGGATGGCGGAGAGCTGGGATATCTCCGAAGACGGTAAGACCTATACCTTCCACCTCCGCAAGGGCATCTACTGGGTTAAGTACGATGCCGCCAAGGGCGAAGTTGTGCAAGTCCTGGACTGCCAGGGCAAGCCCAGGGAAGTAAAGGCCCAGGACTTCTGGTATGGGATAATCCGCACCCTCAAACCTGAAACTGCCTCCGACTACGCTTATGTCCTGGCCTTCGCCATTGAAGGGGCTGAGGACTTCAACAAAGGGGTCATCACTGACACTGCTGCCGTGGGCGTCAAAGTCATTGATGATTACACCCTGCAGATTACCTTCAAGGAGCCTGCGGCCTACAACGCCAACATCGCCGGGATGTGGGTTGCCCACGCCGAGCCTTCCTGGCTGATTGAGGGCGATGAGTGCACCGAGGCCCGCGGCGATAAGTGGACCGAGACCGGCTTCTTCCAGGGTTATGGTCCCTACACCCTCAAGGAGTGGGTCCACGAAGACCACATCGTCTTGGTCAAGAACCCCTTCTGGCCTGGCATCCCCAGCGTTCCTCAGGCTAAGATTGATGAAATCGTCTTCAGGATGCTTGAAGACACCGCTGCCTTTGCCGAGTATGAAGCTGGGAACTTGGATGTAGCGGGCGTGCCCATCGGCGACATTGACCGAGTGAAGGCTGACCCCGTCCTCTCCAAAGAGCTTGTCATTGGTCCTGTCCTCTGCACCTACTACTATGGCTTCAACACCAAGGCTCCAGTAGTGAATGATGTAAGGGTGCGCCGTGCCCTTTCCATGGCTATTGACCGGAAGGCTCTGGTAGAGAACGTCCTTAAGGGTGGTCAGGAGCCTGCTCAGTGGTTCTGCCGCCCAGGCTTGACCGGTTGCCCCACTCCTAAGGATTATCCCGACCTCGGCGTGAAGTACAATCCTGAGGAAGCTAAGAAGCTTCTTGATGAATACCTCAAAGTGCCCGCCTGGATGCTTTGGCTTTTCCCCTCCATGAAAGGCTATGCTCGGATAAGCGACCGTTACCCATTGGGGGCAGATTATGTGGGGCGTGATATCCTGAGCCGCATAATCTACGGGACGAGAATTTCCCTCACAGTTGCTTTCATCGGCCCCATAATAAGCCTGGTAATAGGCACAATCTATGGGAGCATCTCCGGGTACTTCGGCGGGCGAGTTGATAACATAATGATGCGTGCCGTGGATGTGCTTTACGCTTTCCCCGGTCTACTTTTCATAATCCTACTCATGGCTTTCTTCCGTTCCACCCTTGCTCACCCTGCTCCTGGGACATTCGTTTATGCTGTAAGCCAACTTGACGCCAAAGTGGGGGGAATGCTATTCATCTTCATAGGCATAGGGCTTACGGCTTGGGAGACCATGGCCCGCCTAACCAGAGGGCAGGTCCTTTCAGTAAAGGAGAAGGAGTTCATAGAAGCAGCCAGGGCTATAGGGGCAGGCCACTTGAGGATAATGTTCCGCCACATCTTCCCCAACATAATAGGCCCCTTAGTTGTAGCTGAAACTTTGGCCATACCTTCTTACATCTCTTTGGAAGCCTTCTTATCCTTCATAGGCCTTGGGGTTAACCCGCCTACTCCTTCTTGGGGCCTTATGATTTCCGAAGGTGCTGGGGTAATAAGGACTTATCCGAATCAGGCTATATTCCCGGCCCTGGCTTTGGCCATTACGATGTTTGCCTTCAACTTCTTAGGAGACGGCCTTCGGGATGCCCTTGACCCTCGGCTCAGGGGTACCCGTTAAAGGCTGAAAGCCTCCCCACAGAAAAACAAAAAATTTGAGGAGGGGAAAAATGAGTAGAAGACTGTGGATAATCGCCGGGTTGCTCACAGTGTTAGCAATGTTGGTAGCAGCCTGCAAGCCTGCACCCACTCCTACCCCCACCCCAGCGCCGGTTGCTACCCCAACGCCGGCCCCAACCCCTACACCTACTCCTGTCCCAGCCAAGCCTTATAAAGTCGGCATTTTCTCCGACCTGTCCACCGTAAACTACTGGTCCTATATGGGGCCTAACGCCACTGTGTGGAATGCTTACGTCCTTAACCCGCAGCGCGTCAGCCTCTACGGGCTCGCCGACCGAACCTTCCAGCTCGTGCCAGGGGTTGCCGATGGGATGCCTGAGCCTCTCAAGCAAGAGGGCGAATACTGGGTGAGCGTTGTCAAGCTCAAGAAGGGCATAATGTGGAGCGACGGCAAGCCACTCACCGCCCACGATGTGGCTTTCACCGTCAACACTGCCCTTGAGCTCAAGCTCCCCGGCAACTGGGCTACAGTCTATGACCCCAACTTCTTGGAGCGAGCTGAGGCTGTAGATGACTACACCGTCAAATTCATCTACAAGAAGAAGCCTGGCCTCGCCGTCCACGAATACGGAGCTCTGCAGGGTCCAATCCTCTCCAAGGCTTACTGGGAGCCGGTTGTAGAGGAGGCCAAGAAGGCTCTGGCAGCCCTTACTCCTCCACCGGAAGGCGCCACCGAGGAGGAAAAGAAGGCTTACGAAGAGAAGCGCTCCGAGGCTTTGAATGTCCTCTTCGGCCACGAGCCTAAGAATGAGCCAGTGGCCGGCGCGTTCGTCTTCTCCAAGTGGGAGAAAGGAGCCTTCGCTGAGAACGTCGCCAACCCCGATTACTTCTTCAAGGGTGTGAAGGTCACCGAATACAAGAACGGCGCCTACAAGGAGGTCAAGAAG
Organism: Anaerolineae bacterium; assembly: GCA_028275425.1. Lineage (GTDB taxonomy): Bacteria > Chloroflexota > Anaerolineae > SpSt-600 > SpSt-600 > SpSt-600. The sequence goes on from JAPWUT010000049.1 coordinate 4,431, forward strand.
GGGGTCTATGAGTTCGTAGGCTATGGCGAGCCCACCGGCGAAGTGGACAAGGAATGGGAGGTTGGTCCATTCGTCTCCTCGGTCATCTACACCCTCTACGGAACCCAGGATGCAGCCGTCCTGGCCCTCAAGAACGGCGAAATCCAATTCCTCCTCAACCCCTTAGGCCTCCAGCGCGGCCTGCGTGCCCAAGTAGAAGCTGACCCCAACCTGGCAGTTATTGAGAACCCGACCAACGGCTTCCGCTACCTGGGCTTCAACTGCCGCAAGCCTCCTATGAACGATAAGGCTTTCCGCCAGGCCGTGGCCGTCCTCATTGACAAGGAATTCGTGGCCAAGACCATCCTCCAGGGTGTGGCCTTCCCGATGTATACCATCGTTCCTCCTGGGAACAAGGCTTGGTACACCGATAATGTCCCCAAGTTCGGCCTCAAGGAAGACGGCACTCCTATGACCAGGGAGGAACGCATCAATAAAGCAATTGAAATCCTGGAGGCCGCTGGCTACAAGTGGGAAGGCAACAAGAAGCCCACTTGGGACAAGGCCAACCGCCAGGTCATCCCAGGCGGCCGCCTGATTATGCCCAACGGCAAGCCTGTTCCGGAGATGGAGCTCCTGGCCCCCAGCGCCGGCTACGACCCGCTCCGCGCTACCTTCGCCATCTGGATTGAAAAGTGGCTCCAGGAATTCGGAATCCCCGTCAAGGCTAACCTGACCGGCTTCAACATCATCGTTACCAGGGTATTTGATGAGCAGAACTTTGACATGTGGATTCTTGGCTGGAGCTTAAGCATCTTCCCCGACTACGTGCGCGACTTCTTCCACAGCGAGCGGTCTGGCCTGGGCGATTTGAATGCCGGTGGCTACTCCAACCCCGAATTTGACAAGCTCGCCGACGAAATCAAGACCTGCGATACTTTTGAGTCCTGCAAGAAGGTTGCCGACGAAATCCAGAAAGTCCTGGCCGAAGAGCTCCCATACGTAGTCCTCTTTGACACCGGCATTATAGAGGCCTACCGCGCCGCCGCAGTAGAATATCCTTACACTGATACGCTGGGAGGCCTCCAGTATGTGAACGGCTTGCCCGCTTTGGTCCATGTGAAGTAAAGAGTGGGGAGGCTTTGCGGGGGGTAGGGGTTTAACCCTTACCCCCCGTTTTAATCAGGTAAAGGGGAGGGATTATGCTTAGGTACGTCCTTAGAAGGCTCGGTCAAATCGTGATAACCCTTTTTGTTTTCCTGACCCTTGTCTATTTCCTTCTGGAAGCGCAGCCTGGGGACTATGCCCAGACTTTCCTTTCTAACCCTAAGCTTACCAAGGAGCAAAGGGAAGCCCTTAAGGCCCAGTTCGGCTTAGATAGACCCCTCTGGGAGCGCTACCTGCGCTATATGGGCTCTCTGCTCAAAGGCAACTTGGGAATTTCCTTTGAGCATTATCCGAGGTCTGTGGTCTCCGTAATAGCCGAGAGAGCCCCCCGCACTATACTCCTCTTCCTAACGGCTCAAATCCTTTCCTTCCTACTGGGCTTCTCCGCAGGCAAAGTGTTGGCCTGGAGGAGAGGGCAAGCCTTTGAGTATGTCCTCACCATAGGTGGTGTTACCCTTTACACCGTCTTCACCCCTTGGTTTGGCCTTATGATGATTTGGATTTTTGCTTACATCCTCCACTTGTTCCCGGTAGGCAAATTCGTCACCCCGACTTTGTGGCGCGGTGCACCGGTTGATGCAAATTATGTCTTCATTAGGATTTTGCTTTCAGCTTTCGTAGCCTCTTTGGCCCTGTTTTTGGTGCTTCTGGCAACGAGGCGCCTGAACTTAGCCCTGAGGCGGGGGCTGAGGGGGGCCGGAGTTCTGATAATCCTGGCCGGCCTCTTAGCTTATTGGCTTCCTTCGGGCATAACCCGCTATGCTCTGGACATCCTCTACCACTTGATTTTGCCGGTCATGACCCTTACCCTGATAAACTTTGCTGGGATGATGCTCCTTACCCGCAATAGCATGCTGGAAACGATGCGGGAAGATTTCGTGATGGCGGCGAGAGCCAAAGGCTTGCCAGATGGGGTGATAAGGGATAAACATGTAGCTCGCAATGCCATGCTCCCGGTCATAACCTCATTCATCTTCTCCATCGCTTTCGTCCTGGATGGTGGTGTCATTACTGAAACCGTTTTCTCCTGGCCGGGAATGGGCCTTACCCTTCTGGAAGCAGCCGTCGCCCAAGATATCCCGATGGTCATGGGCGGGCTTGTCTTCACTGGAACCCTTGCTCTCCTGGGACACCTTGTAGCCGATATGACCTACGCTTACCTTGACCCCAGAATTCGCTACACTTAAAGGGAGGAGTGATGGAAGAGAAAACGAAGGTAATTACAAAGCCAAAGGTGGAAGTCATCCTGGAGGAGGAAGAGCGGAAAAGGCTCAAGGAAATGCCCCTTTGGCGGGTGCGCCTCTACCTAACCTGGCGTGAAATCCGCAACAATTGGAGGCTCTTCTCTGAGAACAAGATAGGCCTTTTAGGGTTAGGCATAATCATCTTCTATGCCATTATGGCCATAGCCCATCCTATCCTGATGAAATGGGTCTGGGACCCGAACATTTACGACCCCATAGTAGGCTATTCCTACGATGAGGTCCTCCAGCCTGCTCCCCCCTCTTTCCGACACATTTTAGGCACTGACCCGTTGGGGAGAGATGTCCTCAGCCAGCTAATGTATAGCACTCGCTCGGAATTTGCTCTGGGAATTTTAGCGGCCATAATCACTGTGACCATTGGCACTACGGTGGGGGCAGTGGCTGCCTACTTCGGCGGGATTATTGATACCCTCCTAATGCGTCTGGCCGACCTAATTATAATGCTCCCCTTCGTCACCATCCTCATCGTCCTGAGCGCTCTGTTCAAGATGAACCTCATAATCTTGGCTATAGTCATAGGCATTCTTTCGGGCTTTGGCGGAACCGGCATCGTGATAAAATCCCAGGCCCTTACAATAAAAGTTCGGGCTTACATAGAAGCTGCCAAGGTATCCGGTGGGTCCAATTGGCACATAATCTTCCGCCACATTATCCCTAACCTCATGCCCCTTTCGTTCTTGTACATGATGTTCTCTGTCACCAGCGCCATATTCTCGGAAGCAGTGCTCTCTTTCTTCGGCCTATTAAACATCCGCATGTCCTGGGGCCTTATGATTCACACCGCACAAACAGCGGGCTACTTGCTTAACCCCAAAACTTGGTGGCTAATTGTGCCCGCAGGGCTGTCCATAACCCTGCTTTGCTCCGCCTTCTATTTGGTTGGAAGGGCATTGGATGAGATAGTTAACCCACGCCTTCGCAAGCGATAATCCAATCTGAGGGGGTAGAAGTGGCCGAGAGCATCCTTAAGATAGAAAATTTCACGATGCATTACATGACCAAGGCCGGCGAAGTTTCGGCGGTGGACAATGTTAGCTTGGAAATCCGCAAGGGTGAATCCCTGGGCTTGGTCGGAGAATCTGGCTGCGGCAAGACTTCACTGGCCATAAGCATAATGAAGCTCCTTCCCGAAAATGCGGTGATAAAGGGTGGGCACATCTATTTTGACGGGACGGACCTTGTCCCCTTAAGCGAGGATGAGATGAGGCGCTTCCGCTGGCGCCGCATCTCCATGATATTCCAGGCGGCCATGAACTCCCTGAACCCCGTCTACAGGGTAAGTGACCAGATTATAGAAGCGATGGAGACCCATTTTGGCAACATAGACTATTCTGAGGCCAGGGAGAAGGTGGCCAATCTCTTCCGCCTGGTAGGCCTTGACCCTAAATTTATGGACCAATACCCCCATGAATATAGCGGCGGGATGAGGCAGAGGGCCGTTATCGCCATGGCTCTGGCTTGCGAGCCAGACCTAATCATCGCCGATGAGCCTACCACCGCTTTGGATGTCATCGTCCAGGACAACATACTCCGAGAGCTTAAAGCCCTTCAGGAAAAACTCGGCACTACCATGATTTACATCTCCCACGATATCGCCGTCATCGCTGAAGTTAGCCACCGCATCGGGATAATGTATGCCGGAAAGCTTGTGGAGCTTGCCGATGCGGAAGAGATATTCCACCACCCAATTCACCCTTACACAGCCGGGCTTATGTCGGCCTTTCCCAGCATCATAGGACCCAAGAGGGAACTGGTAACCATACCTGGGGAACCTCCGGACCTGCTTAATCCCCCGTCTGGTTGTCGCTTCCACCCCCGTTGCCAGTACGCTACCGAGATATGCCGGGAGAAAGAGCCAGAGTTTAAAGATTATGGTTCAGGCCACATGGCTTCCTGTTGGAATCCTCTGGAGGGCTGAAGGATGAGCGAGACGCTTGTGCGGGTGGAAAATCTACGCAAATATTTCCCCCTTACCAGAGGCCTTTTCCGAAGAGCAAGCCTTTTTGTCCATGCCGTTGACGATATCAATTTCACCATAAAGCGCGGGGAGAGCCTTGGCCTCGTGGGGGAATCAGGCTCAGGTAAAACTACAACTGGAAAACTTTTGGTGCGGCTCTTGGAGCCAACCTCCGGCCGCATCCTGATGAAGGTGGATGGGGAAGAGGTAGATATCTCCACCCTTAAAGGGGAAAGCTTGAAACGCTTCCGGCGCCATGTCCAAATGATTTTTCAGGACCCTTACGAATCCCTTAACCCCCGCTTTACGGTCTTTGATACAGTAGCTGAGCCACTCGTGGTGCAAGGGATTGGAAATGTTTTGGAGAGGGAAGAGAGGGTAGCCCAGATGTTGGCCTTAGTCGGGCTTACTCCCCCCTCCTCTTTCCTCTTCCGCTTCCCACATGAACTTTCGGGAGGGCAGAGGCAGAGGGTGGCAATCGCCCGCGCCCTCATAATTGAGCCTTCATTCGTAGTAGCCGATGAGCCCACTTCCATGCTGGACGTATCCATCCGAACAGGAATAATGTACCTCATGTTGGACTTGGCCGAGAGGCTCGGGGTCACATACCTTTACATAACCCATGACCTGGCTGTGGCCAGATATATGTCCAGCCGCTTAGCAGTCATGTACCTCGGTAAGATAGTGGAAATGGGGGAAACGGAGGAGGTCCTACAGAAGCCCCTTCACCCCTACACTCGCGCCCTCATCTCCGCCGTCCCCATTCCCGACCCGCGTTACAAGCGGCCAATTCCGGAGATAAAGGGGGCTATCTCGGAGCCGATAAATCCGCCGCCAACTTGCCGCTTCCTTGACCGAT
>JAPWUT010000067.1 GCA_028275425.1 Anaerolineae bacterium
GCCGAAAGGTTGTGGAACCGTACCACTGGTAGAGGCCACCGCCGTGGCCTCCCCCCGCACTCCTTGCCTGGTTACTGGCGATTTCATTATCCTCTATGGTTCCACTGCCGCCAGATACGGCAATGCCTCCGCCCCAACCCCATTCTCTTCCACTCGTGGTTGTAGCCACGTTGCTCAGCACTCGGTTGGCACGCACCTCTACGTTGTTGCTATCCTCAATGTAAATGCCGCCTCCCTTGCCCTGGCCGGCCGTGTTAGCCGTGTTGCTGACTACCGTGTTAGAGCCAATCAGCGCCTCGTCGCAGTTCAGGAGGGCGATGCCACCGCCGTAGCCAATTTTGTCGGTGCCAGTGTAAGCGACGTTGTTGGTGATGACGTTCTCGGCAATGACAGGGGCAGACTGATAGCAGAAGATGCCGCCGCCGTAACCGGCATAGTTCAGGTTGCTGGCGGAGGCGTTGTGGCCATAGATGGTGTTGCGGTAAATCCATGGGATGCTACCACCTTCCAGATAGATACCCCGCTTGTTGTAGGCGATGGTGTTGGAGATAACCACGGGCCTGGAGCCATTGGCCAGGTGAATGCCATAGAAACCGTTGCCCAGCGGCTGGCCGTCCACCGAAAGCCCGATTCGGTTGTTGCTGATCTGGGTATACCCATCAACCCAATCCGCGCCTATGCCGCTCCAACCGTTGGCGGCGATTAGGTTGCCGGAGATTATGTTGCCAGTGCCATACCAGATGCTGACACCATGCCAGAAGTTACCGTGCTGGGAAAGGCCGGGCGCGTTGGTGCCGATGTAGTTGGATTCAACCCGGTTGTTCTTCGTTGTGGCGCCTTCAATCCGTACTCCGTATTGGCCGTTGCCCGAGATTACATTGCGCTGATGGGTTCCGGGTCCACCGATAACGTTGTTCTGCGCACCGCCGTATAGATATACCCCGTGCTGGCCAAAGTTCGTAATCCCCAGGCCGTAGACAGCACAGTTGGAGGCGGTAATCACCAACCCGCTGAAGTTATGCCCCTGGCCATTCAGGACCACACCGGGCACCTCGTAGCCGCTTACGACCCGCCATCGGTCGCTGCCATCAATCACTGTACCGGCGTCGGTGATGGTTGGAAGAGCGGTTCCAGGAGAAATTTGCATAGGTTCGCTGAACCGAATCGTTTGTTGGCCGGAGCAGGCATTGGCCTCCTGAATGGCCGCGCGCAGGGTGCACACCCCGCCGGATGTGCGACACTGGCAATCGCCGGTGCTGGCATCCGGGTCATCTCCCGCGCTGTTCACGGTGAACGTTTCGCCCCCGGCTGCCCGTGCAGTTGGCGGCCCAGTTAGGGTCAGAAGGGCCAGCACCAGCGCCAGGAATAGCCCGGCCAGCCCGATGCTTAGCAAAAGTTTTCCCTTCATCGCACACCTCCTACCCAAAACTTGGACGCCCCGCTTCAGCGGAGTTCCCAACCGAAGCGGGACGTCCGCTGTGTTGGGTTGCGGCTGAAAGCCGTTTCTTATCCCCTACGGCATTTCCTGCCACGTCCCTGAGCCCGTATCCCACCCGGCAGCCCGGATGACCCTCCCGTCCAGCCGGCGGACGTAGAAGGGGATGCCGATGGATTCGGACATTTGCATCTGCCACTGGGTGTGGAACCCCTGCTCAGGGGCCGTAGCCCAGCCAAGGCGAGCCCGCACGCTGGGGTTGGTCCGCCAGAGTTTGCCGAACCCTCGGATGGGTTGATACAGTCCCGCCGGAGGCACAATGGTCGGGTCGCTCTCCGGGTCCACTCCTTCCACGAAAGTGTCAGCATACTTTTCAAATCGGCCGTCATTGTAGAGGACTAAGATGACCCTTTGGTAGACAGCTGACCCGACGCGGACTTCCTGCAGCCAAATCATCCGACCGCGCTCAAATGGTTCCTCGGCGGCCCAGGTGGTGCTGGCCTCATACGCCGGACAGGTCCGGTTATCGGTGGGGAAGAACCAAGAGTACTGGCAAGCCCAAGGTATCATCACGGAGGCCCGGGCTTCGTTGCCTGCTGCATCCTGAGCGACCAGCGTCATGAGTGGGTCACGGTAGTAGGTGGTCGCCACATCCACTACCATCGTTCCTTCGGTGGGCGGCGTGGCTTCCCAGTACATAGGGGCGCGCATCTGGGTGCCGCTCCAGATTCCGGCACGGGTTGCCCCCTGAATTCGCCAGTAGAAACGGATGCGCTTTCCCGCCGGTGGCAGGTCCTGGACTACTTCTGCAGAGAAGGAGAGGATTGCCAGTCCGGTGGGCGGGGAAACCATCGGGGTAGGGGTGCCTGGGACCACAATTCGCACCCAGATGATGGGGCCGAAACGTGTGCCATCCGGTGCCTGGAACTGGTAGTTTGCCCGGTAGGTCCCTGGCGTGGTTGGCGCCGTGAAGTTCGCACTGATATCCGTCTGTGAACCTGCTGCCAATGCGGGCACATCCACTGCTGCTGGGCCACCCATCGGGTCTCCGGAGATGAAAACCAGCTTTGTCCCTGCCTTCCAATCGCAGGTACCGGAATTAAGCACCCGCCAAGTTTTGACAAAAGTAGTGCCAGGGGCGAACGGGGTGTTATCGGGAACAGTGACATCGGCAACCCAGCGGGCGCCCAGAGTGCAAACCGTTGCCGTCGGCTGGGGAGTTGGGGTTTCAGTAGGGGTTATGGTAATTGCTGGGGTGGTTGCTTGGGCTAAAACCGGCGATGTAGGAGTCGCTGTAACGACGATTTTCACTATTGGCCTGCAGGCCAGAACGGCTAAGAATAGAAAGCAGGCTGCTATAGCAACTTTCTTCATGACAGGCCTTCCTTTCAGCCTATAGCTTAGTGGACAATGCGGGCGTCTACCCACACTGCCCAATCCTGACCAGAGGAGGGGCCGGCATCTACCTCCAAGATGAAGTCCGCTCGCTTGCCCGCCCACGGGCTCAGAGGGATGTCCATGGTCTTTAAGGAGCCGTCATAAGTATCAGACACAGAGCCGATCCAGACATTAGGTCCTCCCTCAGGGCGAATCATTACCCGGAAGACCACGCTTCCGGCGTTCGCTCCCTGTAGAAGCCCGACTCGGGCCACAAAACGGTCGCTGGACTGGACCACGTAACCGCTGGAGTAGACTTCCGTGAAGGCCCCTTGTATGAAACCGTTAGCTACCCATTGGGGATGGGTTTCCAAGACCCTTGTAGCTGTGGAGCCATCCTCCAGGATTGCATTGTTCACCCACCGCGCAAAGCCTCGGTTGTCAGTATCAGAACCAAGCCAGGGAAGGTTCCCTGCCCCACTTGTCCAATAAGCGTTGTTGGCTTTGCTCACAAAGTCAAAGACTGTCACTGGCATGGGGATAATGATAGGGGTAGGAAGAACGATTATGCGTGGTGTTGGGGTGGGTGAAGGTGGAGGGATAATTGTAATGATGGGGGTGGGAATGATTATATGCGGTGTAGGGGTAGGTGAAGGGGGAAGGGGAGTGGGAGTAAATGTGGCCGTAGGCGTGGGCGGTACGGGGGTCTCTGTTGGCACTGGAGTTGGCGTTTCCGTTGGAGGCACTTGGGTTGGTGTTTCAGCTGGAGGCACTGGGGTTGACGTTTTCGTCGGAGGGAGAGCGGTTGCTTCTGTCACCATAGCCTGGGGCGTAGCTGGAGGTGCAGTCGGCGTTGCCGTCACTACGACCGTGGGAAGCAGGCGGCAGGCTATCAAGGGTAGCGAAAGGAGCACTACAGCGGCTAAGCTTAAAAGCGTGGGAAACCTTTTCATTTTTAAGCCTCCAAATTTTAAATTTGCCGGGGTTAGGTGCTTCTCTAACCCTGGAATGGCGCTCCCACAGCGGTCTGAGTGAATATCAGCGGCTTGCCATGGGGAACCAGTTGACTGTTTACATTATAACCCGGGTTTTGGATTTGTCAAATTTGCTCTTTGTCCTCGGCTACAAGTGCGAAAGTGTTAGAAATACCCTAAGCAATAGGATGCCGGACACTGTAAGTAAGCCCAGGATTATTAGAGCCAAAGCAATGCCCCAAACGCACGCTGAGATGGACTGTTTGCCGGTTTGGGCCAGCAAATCTGAGATGTCGCCGGGGGAGATGATTAGGGGCTGCCCTTGGGCTTTAGCGATGACCATTTGGTCACCCCTATTTTGCACTGTCCCCACAACGGTGACTTCCTGACCGGTTTGCAGTGCCCAGACCTGTACCAACCCGCCTAAGGACGGGGGAAGGCCCACAGCTTGCAAAACGGCAGCTCGGTCTTCTGGCTCCGGAACTGTCCCTTCACCCAGTAGAGAGCGGTCCAAGCCGGTCGGGTCTACCAGGATTGTCCCGGTACCGTCATCCAAGAGGAAAGGACGCGTCTGGATGCGGTCCATCATTCGTTCTTCTTCTCCTCTTTTCTTTTCCTGTAGAGCCACGCGCAGCACAGCAACATCCAAAGAGGGGGGAACTGGCTCAGGGACTTGGGAAATTATGCCCTTAAGCCGGACCAGACCTTGCCCAGGTTTAAGGGTAGCTATGGACTGCAGAGGAAGCTTTGCCAATACGGTTTGGAGTCGTTGGCGCTGGCTGGCGCTCCGGAAGAGGAGAACGCCGAAAATTGCTATTACTATCGCAAAGAAGAGCGAACCGCAGGAGCAGAACAATTGGGGGAAAAGGGCGACCAAATTTTCTGGCATTTGTTTTCCTCCTAAGGTTAGTTTTTCCGGTGGCGCCCCTACAGTGGAGTGGGCTTCTGGCTGCGGCATACCATAGGGGAACCGATTTCCTGGCTAAATTATAACGCTTGAGAAGCCCATTGGCAAGAGCATGCCCGATGTGCAATCGGGGGCTCCAGTGGGTTCCTACCTCCGTTTAAGGTTCCTTTTGGCACATCTTCCAGACCCCCTGGACCCCCGTTTTGCCCACCCTCGCTGGCTGAGGGTTTGCCGGCGTTTTGGGTCCCCCTCGTGGCTGGATGGCTAATGTGGGCAATTCGCCCCCTATTTTAAGGTTCTTGGGGGCACATCCCCCAAACCCCCTGGGATGGGGCTTCGCCCCCTCCACCCCCGCTTTAATCAAGGTCGGCGAAGGCCGACCTTTTTCAAGGAGGCTGACTTCAGTCGGCGTGAACGAGGGTTTGCCAGCGTTCTGGGTCCCACTCGTGGCGAGGTTGCAAGAGTTGGCCACTCGCTCCCTTTTTAAGGTTTTGGGGGCGCATCCCCCAACCCCTTGGGAGGGGGCGTTGCCCCCTTCACCTCCATAAGCATCAAGTTAAGCCCCCAAAGCAAGCAAACGTTGAAAGATGACGCTTATTAATCCGGCAAGTGAGGTTGATTTCAATCGGCGCAAAAAGCTGAGCGGGGTTGCGGAAAGGGGGTAAAAGTGCTAAAATAAAAGTAGGCCGCTCAATTTGTCTCCTCGCCCAATAAATGAAAAGGGGGTTAAAAATGAAAAGCAGGGTCTTTTTGATTCTCTCCGCAGCAGTAGCGCTCACAGTGGGAGCCTTCCTCGTTTTCCCCAAGCTTCCCTTTGCCTCCCCTGCCTCTGAGAGAATAACCAACGGAAGTTTTGAGGAAGGCTTTGGCCCCGATGGGGTAGGCCTTGGCTGGTATAAGTTTGACAACGGCGGAAATGCCTCCTACGGCTGGTACGACGATACTTGGACTCCAGTGGTGTGGGATGGCTTGCACTCCCAGCTCATTGAGATAAACACCCGCTGCCGTGGTGCATCCGACCCCGACCGCTATGCCGGAATCTACCAAACTGTGGCGGTAGTTCCAGGGGCAACTTATACCCTCAAAATCAGGGGTATGATAAGGGCTCAGGATGGCGACCCGGTAATAACCGGCCAAGAGGACCCGTATAGCTACAGGGTTCAGTGGGGCTTTGACCCCGCAGGCGGAACCGATTGGCGTGCCGTGACCAATTGGGTTGAGATACCCTGGGACAAGGTTTATCCCCGAACAGCACCTGGGAAGATGCTGGAATATTCCACAAACTTTGTCGCCCCATCCTCTAAAATCACTATCTTCATCCGAGTCTGGAAGAAATGGGGGACGGCCGGTAGAGAAGTGGACGTCAACTTGGACGGGATAAGCCTTGCAGGGCCAGCCCCCGCTGATGTTAAGCCTCCTGAGGTTGCCATCTCAGTCCCGCCTTACCCTGCCGTCGGAAAGACTTGGCCGGTCAAAGTGACCGCTTCTAATGACGTTGGCATAGTCTCCCTTAAGTTCTACGATGGCTCCTCGCTTATAGGCAGCGTCTCCTTCTCCACAGGTCCCCTCACTTTGGAAAAAGAATTCCTCTGGACTCCAGCCACCTCTGGGCCTCATGTCCTCAAAGCCGAAGCTTCAGATGCCAGCGGGAAAATCTCCTCTGTCACAATTACCGTGAACGTGGGCCAATGGATTGAGTTCATCCGCAACGGAAGCTTTGAGGGAGGCTTTAGCCCCGATGGGGTAAGCCTCGGCTGGGGTAAGTTTGACAACGGCGGAAACGCCTCCTACGGCTGGTACGACGATACTTGGTTCCCAGTGGTATGGGATGGCTTGCACTCCCAGCTCATTGAGATAAACACCCGCTGCCGTGGTTCATCCGACCCCGACCGCTATGCCGGAATCTACCAAGTAGTATCTGGGTTAACCCCAGGGGCCACTTATGAGTTCAGCTTGGCCGCTTTACTTCGCGCCGCTGAAGGGGACCCGGCCATAACTGGAGACGAGGACCCCTATAGCTACGTCGTCCAGTGGGGATATGACCCGACAGGAGGAACGGACTGGAGGGCAGTAACCAACTGGACTTTCATCCCTGTAAATCTGTACCCGAGGCTTTCGCCTGGAAAGTTCAGCCGCTATTCCGTCACTTTCAAGGCCCCCTCTTCCCGCATCACCATCTTCATCAGGCTCTGGAAGAAGTGGGGGACCGCCGGGCGCGAAGTGGACTTCAACCTGGATGGGGTTAGCCTCAAAGGCTACGAGCCTTGAGAGGTAGGCAAATCCTAATCCTTCTGGCCCTTTTACTTGCTGTAGCCTTAGAGTGGGGTCTACTGATTTACATAATTTCAAGGCCTGTGGGGGAGGTAAGGCGTGAAACTCCGCTTGTGTCTGCCCGTTTCATCGCTCCTACGGAAGGGGTGATGCTCTTTCAGGGGCAAAAGGTCACGGTGGAGGTAGAAACCCCTCTTTTAGAATTGACAGGAGCTGAATTGTGGGTGAACGGGCATAGGGCCTTGCCTCTCCCTCAATCTATGGCTCGCTTTTCCAACCGCTGGGTTGTGACTTTCCTCTGGGAACCTTCAACCCCAGCCTCTTATACCCTGGAAACCACGCTTAAGACCTCGCAAGGAGATGTGCTGAGGACTTCTCCCCTGACCGTTGAGGTTGTCCCTCCTCTTTACCTCTGTTTTGCCTCCGACTTGGCCGGTAACTATGACATCTACAGGATGAGGGCTGATGGGGCTTTGCTTGAGGCGCTCATAGCCTCCCCTGCCGAAGAGCGGAAGCCAACCCAGGCCCCCGATGGTTCCATAGCTTTCGCCAAGGGAGATGAAATTTGGGTGAAAAGCCGCGATGGCCTTAAATTCCTTGCTAAGGGGCAAGAGCCTTCTTTTGACCCTAATGGCCGTTACTTGGCTTTTAGAAGCAACGTCGGCTTAGCCCAAGAGCTTTTCCTCTTAGACGTTGGGAAAGGGATAACCCAACAGCTCACTTCCGATTATTCTTTCGCCGGCCAAGCCTCTTGGTCCCCGGATGGGGAAAGGATAGCCTTTGCAGCTCTTAAGGATGGGAACTGGGATGTTTACATAATCCAACGAGATGGGAGTGGCCTTATCCGTCTCACGGACCATCCCGCTCAGGACTGGTACCCGGCCTGGTCGCCTGATGGCCAGAAGATTGCTTTTGTCTCATCCCGTGAGGGGTCGCACCAGTTATATCTGGTCAATCCGGACGGCAGTAGCCTTGAGAGATTAACCCAAATTCCCGGCGGGGTTGAGGGGCCTGTTTTCTCGCCTGATGGCCGGCTCATAGCTTTTACGGCTTACACTGGGGAAGGGAGAGGCTTTTCAGCCCGCGAAATTCATCTTTTGTCTTTGAGGACGCGCCGGGTCTGGCGCGTCACTCACGATAATTTTGATGAGACGGATTTGGCGTGGTGCTCGCCTTAGAAGAAGGCTTGCCTGGCCGTGAACTTAAGTCAACCTCTTTGGCCAGAGGTCGGCCTACGCTGGCCTTAATTAAGCTGGGGGTGGATGGGGCTTGGGGATGTGCCTTTCCGACCTAACCCCCTGGCCCCTTCCCTGCGAGGGAAGGGGAAAATTTGGCGGGGTTCTCCCGGCTGGGGGAGAAGTTAACCCACAAAACTCTGGCTAACCCTCAGCCTACGAGGGTGGGCACAAAACGGGGGTCCAGGGGGGCGGAGCCCCCATGA
>JAPWUT010000050.1 GCA_028275425.1 Anaerolineae bacterium
CTAAAACTTTGCCTTGGACAGTGCTTTTGAAGGGCATAAGCAGGAAGAAAATTTCCTCGTCTTCCAGCTTAATTCCGGAGGCGATAGGGCCAAGGCCTTCCAGCTCCAGGGAATACTCTCCTGGGGAGAGGCCTGGGAAGGCGAAGCGGCTTTCTTCATCCAACTCGGCTACCTGGGAGAAGCCGGGTGCTTTGAGTGTCACCTTGCGGCCCTTGGGCAAGCCTGCAAGTTCGCCCTTGACCATAGCTCCTCTGGGCTGGCCGACCGGAAGGAGTTGGAAGTTGACTTCGTAGGTTACAGGGGAGCCTGGCTCCCTGCCTGGCACGTAAGCAGTATTGAGGCCTTCGGCCACGTCGCTATCCCAATCGCCCTGGACTATCAGGAGCTGATATTCTCCAGGGGTGTGAAGGAACTCGTAGTATCCCGGAGGCTTGCCCACCACCTGGCCTGTCACTTTAACCGGGAAGGAAATGCCCGGCGGTGCTCCGGTCCAAGTCATCATCACCTTTATCCCCGAAATTGGAACGCCTTTTTCATCCAGGACCTGGCCGTAGAATAGGCGTCGGTTCTGGGTCTCTTCAGGCGGGAGGAGCCTTTTGGTTATGACCTTGTAGCGGTAGCCGGGGGGAGAAGGTAGCGTTATATCAAACCTCTCCTCTTTCCAGCCATCCAAACTTATGGAGTGGATGGTCAAAGGGCCGGCTTTAAGTGCATAGATTCCCTCACTCAAGCCTTGGAAGGAGTAATCTCCAGAGGATGTAGTGCGCATCTTGGCCAGCGGCTTGCCCTCTTTCAATAGGGTTACTTCTACATCGGCCTGGGGCTTTCCCTTATCATCCACTACTCTGCCAGCTAAGGCTCCTCTCACCCCAACTTCCAGAGGCGCCAGGTCCAGGGTTTTGCTCTCCCCTTCCGCCACCTCCACTCCCAGAGCGATAGCCCCCAACTTCTCCAGCACCACATCGTATTCCCCTGCCGGGACGTTGGAGAACTTGAAGAACCCGGTTACGTCGGTGTAGGCTAAGGCTATCCTTGCCCCTTTTTGGTAGAGGGCGACAGGAATGGCAGCCAGGCTTCTTCCCTCCTTATCCCTCAGGAATCCGGCGATAGCTCCTGTGCCGGAGCCGATTCTGGCGATGCTGGGCATGGCTTTCACTGCATCCACGGCTGGAAGTCGCCCCGAAAGGCCAAAGCGGTCGTTCCACCAATCGGTATACCACGCCTGGGTCTCCCACGTGGGGTCAAAGTGGCCGATTTTGTAATTGGCGATAAGCCAATGGCACATGGCAAAGTAATACGGTGGGGCCTGGCGCTGCATGAAATCGTTTATGGCCACGACCATATCCCGATGGATGGCCGGGGTCACGCGTGGATAGCGCCGGTCATCCCGCCAGCCAACTACTGGCCCGCCTTCGGTGGAGATGATTGGTATTGAGTGGCCGCAAGCCCGCACGATGAGGGCGTTGACCTGCTCAAAAGCCAGGAAGCATGAGGGGTCATCCATGACCGTGGCCCCAGGGTTTTTATCTTTAGCCCGCCACTCGTTAATCCACTCCATAGGCTGGTTATCCCAGACCCAATCCACGGGCCCGTAGCTCAGGTATTCCTCCAGGGTTAAGGGCTTTCCTTCCTGGTTCACGGGGTCGTATGGGTAATCAATCGGGTGGTTGAGGGTGTAGTTATGGATGGCTGCCCAGACTCCGGAATCAAAGAGGTCAGGCCGGCGCTTGGCGATTTCGGAGAATATGTCGGCCTTCTCCCCGACCGAGACGGCCGGTATTGCCGGGAGGCCCCCGAGGCCAAGGATGATATCGGCATCAATTATGAGGTTTTCGGCCACGATTTCCAGCCAGTTGGGGGGCATGTAGCCGTTCTGCCATTCAGCGGGGAGATTGGGTTCGTTGTTGGTCTCAAAGTAGCGGACGCCGATGGACACAAGGTTCTTCACCGTTTCCACTTCTCTTCCGCCGATGTGGCCGGGGTTGGGCCGGTGGCGGTAGAGGCGGACTACGGGCATGATCCCTTCTTTGAGGAGCGCCTCGCACAGCTTCAGGGAAGACCCTCCTCCGTCGTCCAGGAGCTTAACCCACTTGATATTCATCTCCTTGAGCTCATTTATCCAGAAGCGGAGGGCTTCCCCTTCGGGGTGGTAAGGGCTTGCTGACCAATGTATCCCCCTGCCGTTATCCTGGGGGGGACGTGGGAAATCTTTAAGCTCCATTTTCCCTCCTTAAGTTAAGCTACCCCTTTTTCTTCAGCGTAGCTGCGGAAAAGTTCCAGAAGCTTCTGGTAAAGTTCTGGCGGGAGGGATTCAAGCCCTTTCTGGCGGATGTGGTTTTTCAAAGTTTTAGCCGTAAGGACGGGGGTAAGCGGGGAGTGAAGCTCAAGGCGGGCGGCGGGGTTAGTGAAAAGGATTACCTCTTTTACCTCAACTTGAGAATCTTCGGGAAGCCTTTGGGCGAGGAATTTGCGGAGCCTTTCAGCCTCCCAAGCGACCTCGGCCGTAGGATTGCCAAGGCTTTCCTCGTAGAATATGCGTAGGAGATAAACCCAGCGGAACTTTCGGCGCCACCGGTTCCCTTCGCACAGGATATCCCCATCGTGAGGTTTGGGTCTAATCACAAACAAGCCTGTTGGACCGAGAACTACATGCTCGGCAGGGAGCACATAACTGAAGAGCCAGAAGCGGTCATCCAACCCCTTCAAGGCCTTAGCGATAATCTCATCGTTGCGGGGCCTCTTTACCCAGCGGTTCAGGTTATAAGTGCCTATGTTGGAGGCTATGAGCCCGGCCAGGAGGCAGAGGAGGGAGAGGTAAAAGTATTTGGGGAAGAAGCTGAAGCCGAAGCCGGCAAGTAAGATTGCCAACCCCGTAAAGCTGGCCACTTTTCCCAGCCTTCCCCTTGAAGCCACGAGCTTCTCGTTAATCACTACCTTCATGGTCTTTTCCCCTTGGCTTTTATTGCAGTATAGCCTAAAAAGCCGTTGAAGTCAAAGCAACGGAGAGCAAAGTGAATCGTCCACACCATCATAGACTGGGGGCTTGCCAGCGTCTTGGGTCCCACTTGGGGCGGGGAGGAGATTGTTTTGCCCCCGACGGGGGCTCGCATTGGCATTGCTTGGGCGTTTGTGGCCAGGCATTCCAAATTTGCCTTACGGCTTAAGTGGTGGTATAATTTTTTGTAAATTTGAACCCGATGAAGGGTTCGCCAAGGAGGGTGATATGAAGAGGTTAGCCTTGCTCCTGGGTCTAATTGTAGCTCTAAGCTTAGTAGTCACATCGTGCGCCCCTAAGCCTGGCGTCATAAAGATAGGTGTCAATGCCGAGCTCACCGGCGGAATCCCGGTGGTAGGCCAATCCTGCAAGAACGCCGCTGAACTCTTCGTGGAAGAAGTGAACAAGGCTGGGGGCATAGAGGTAGGAGGCCGCAAGTATACTATCCAGCTCCTCATTGAAGACAACGAAGACAAGGCTGAATCTGCTGCTGCGGCGGCCCTCAAGCTCCATACCGCAGGCGTCCTCCTGATGATAGGCCCCAACGCAAGCCGTAACGCCATCCCTGCTGCCGAAGTCGCCGAAACCAACAAGATGCCCATGATAAGCCCCTGGTCTACCAACCCCAAGACAACCATTGACCCCAAGACGGGCAAACCCAAGAAGTATGTGTTCAGGGCTTGCTTCATTGATGACTTCCAGGGCGTTGTGGCCGCTAAGCTTGGCGTGGAGCTGGGTGTGAAGAAGCCTGCCGTCCTGTTTGACGTGGCCTCCGAATACAACAAGGGCATCGCCGAAGTCTTCAAGAAGACAGTAGAAGAGCTCGGTTACCCCGTAGTCGCTTACGAAACCTACACCACAGGCGATAAGGACTTCTCCGCCCAGTTGACCAAGATTATAGCCGCCGGAGCTGATGGCCTCTTCCTCCCCAACTATTACTCCGAAGTGCCCTTGCAGGTCCAGCAGGCCAGGAAGCTGGGCTTCAAGGGAATAATCTTCGGGAGCGACTCCTGGGGTAACCTGGAGCTGATTGACCTCTGCGGCATGGATTGTGATGGCCTATACTTCACCACTCACTATGCCCCGGACATCGCTACTCCGCAGGCTCAGGCCTTCATAAAGGCCTACCAGGCGAAGTACGGGAAGGTGCCCGATGACGTGGCCGCCCTCACCTATGACGCTTTCGGCATCGCGGTCACGGCTATAAAGCAGGCTGGGAAGATTGACCGCGAGGCAGTAGTTGAGGCCCTCAGAAAAATCTCCCGCTATGAGGGGGTGACGGGCGTCTTGGAGTATAGGGGCACCGGTGACCCCATCAAGAGCGCCGTTGTCCTCAAGGTGGATGTTCCGGGGAAGAAGTTCACCTATTACACCACTGCCAAGCCGTAAGTGGGGATTAACTAAATCCAAGGTGGGGGTGGGCTAAAGGCCTGCCCCCACTTTTCTGATGGAGGGCTTATGCAGACCTTCTTCCAGCAAATCCTTAACGCTTTACAGTTAGGCAGCGTTTACGCTCTTATCGCTTTGGGCTACTCAATGGTCTACGGAATCATCACCCTCATAAACTTCGCCCACGGCGATATCTTCATGGTCAGCACTTACGTGGCTTTCTTCGTGGGTTCAGCTTTGATGGCCTATGCCTTTAAGCTTCCAGGCCTAATCACCTTCCTCCTGACAATGCTGGCTTCCATGTTCTTCACCGCTTTTCTGGCCGTAATGATTGAGCGTTTTGCTTACAGACCATTGCGGAAAGCGCCGAGGGTTTCGGCGGTAATTACGGCACTGGGGGTTGGCCTTTTCCTGGAGAACTTCACCCTTGCCACCATAGGCCCTCACCCCCGCTTCCTCCCACCCATAATCCCGGTCCACCGCTTCACTATATTTGGGATAGCCACCTCCAACATCCAGCTCATCATAATCTTCGTTTCGGCTATTGTTATGTTCCTCCTGGACACCATTGTCCGGCGCACCATGGTTGGGATGGCGATGCGAGCCATCTCTTGGGATAAGTTTACCGTCCCTCTAATGGGGGTCCCGATGGACCGGATAATTTCCATAACCTTTGCCCTTGGAGCTTCCATTGCGGCGGTGGGTGGGACATTGTACGGCTTTGTCTACACTATTGACCCCTACATGGGGATAAGGATAGGTTGGTGGGCTTTCATTTCGGCGGTGATAGGAGGGATAGGAAATATCCGGGGGGCAATGCTGGGAGGGTATCTTTTGGGGTTAGTGGAAATCTTCACCCCGGTCATTTTGCCCTCCTCTACGTATAGGGACTTCGTAGCTTTTTCCTTGCTCCTTCTGCTGTTAATCTTCAGGCCTTATGGCCTTCTTGGCCGGCCCGTGACTATGAAGGTGTGAGGTGCTCTCATGGGTAAAGTCAAGAGCTTGATTTCTGCCTTTAAGGAACGTTGGGATGCCTTTTACTCTTCCTGGCCTGAGCCTGTAAAGAGGGCTGCTGTTCCAGGGCTTGTGGCCTTCTTTTTCCTGGCTTCCATCTTCTTCCCGGCGTGGGGAATCATCAACCTCTACTGGCAGCAGGTGCTCATCTACGTAGGCATAAACATCATCCTTACCCTGAGCTTGAACCTGGTTAACGGTTACATGGGGGAATTTTCGGTTGGCCATGCCGGCTTCATGGCTGTGGGGGCCTACGTTTCCTCCATCCTCACGGTTTGGGTATTTCCCAAGCTTGGCCTTTCCCAATATACCCCCTACCTTTTCCCCTTAGCCCTTATCATCGGAGGATTAGCAGCAGGGCTTACAGGCCTTGTAGTTGCTTTCCCCTCTTTCCGAACCAGGGGTGACTACCTGGCTATAGTCACCCTCTCCTGGAACATGATAGTGAAGAGCGTGTTGGAGAACATAGAGGCGATAGGAGGGCCAAGGGGATTCATGGGGATGCCCAAGCTGACTTCCCTGGCTTGGGTTTACGTCTGGGTGGTAATAACCATTTGGCTTATCCGCAACCTCGTTTACTCCAACTACGGAAGAGGAGCCCTTTCCATTAGGGAGGATGAGATAGCGGCTTCCTTGGTGAGCGTTGACACCCGCACGGTCAAAATTGTCACATTCGTGATTGCCTCCTTCTTTGCGGGGATTGCGGGCGGTCTTTATGCCCACGTCCTTGTTTTCATCAACCCCAAGGCTTTCAGCATCCTCAAGTCCACCGATATCTTGGTGATGGTGTACCTTGGGGGGATAGGAAGCATAGGTGGCTCAATCCTTGGAGCTACCGTCTACACCGTCCTTTTGGAGCTCCTGAGGCCTCTCCAAGTTTGGCGCTGGGTCATTGGTCCGCTCCTCCTGGTCTTCCTCATGATTTTCAGGCCGCACGGCATCATGGGGATGAGGGAGTGGAAGTTCCTTATGCCTCCGGAGGAGAGGCCAGAATCCTGGCGCAAGGAGAGGGAGCTTTTCGTCTTGCCCAAGCTTGCTGGTAGTCCTCCTCTCAGGTGTTGCTGAATAGGTGGATTGGGTGTAAAATTATCTTGAGGCCTACCGGCAGGATGAATGGCTATGCTCACTTTACAGTGCCAACTGCGTTTTGAGTGCCAAAAGGACCAAGAAGCAGTTTTTCAACTTATGCGCCGCTTCTCGGCCGCAATGCGCTTCGCCTACCAGCGCCTCCTTGAGGGGGAGAAGGACGGAGACATCATCCGCAGCCTCTACCCCCTCTTCGGCCTAAACTACCTCTATGCCCACGGCGCACTGACCCAGGCAAAAGCAATCATGTCCTCCCTAAAGGAGCTGGGCCAGAGCCCGAAGAAGGTGGTCTTCGGGGGAAAGAAACTCTTTGAGGAGCTTTCTCGGAACCACCTTTCCGGAAGGCGAAGGGATAAGCTTCTTAAGAAGTGGAGGGAGCGAAGGCAAGGGATGCTTTTCACCGTGGGCAAGAAGCACTCTAAGGGCAACAGAAACCTGAGGCTGGTCTGGGTTGACGGCCGTCTCCTACTTCGCATCACAATCGGAGAAAAACAGTGGGTCTATGCGGAAGTGATAAGGAGGGTGAAGAAGGAAAGGGATAAGTGGAATGCCTTTTTGGGACGCCTAATGAAGGCAGAGGCCACAGGGGATTGGTTCCCTTACACTGTTACTTTGCGCCGGAAGGAAGGCAAGCTCTATGCCTTCATCTCCTTTGAGGAAGAGCTACCTCCGGTTTCAATCACCAAAGCCCAAGGAGCAATAGGGATTGACCTCAATGCTTTTCCGCAACATATGGCCTGGGCGGAAGTTTCTTCGGATGGGAATTTGGTCTCTCACGGAGCTGTGCCCATCCCCAGCCTTTCCGGGAAGCCCAAGAAAGTGCGAGATTACATCCTCTGGCTTACGGCCTGGCAGATAGTTCGCCTGGCCAAGGAGAAAGGGAAGGCCATTGCTTTGGAACGCCTTAGGCATATGCCTAAGGGGGAGCGAGGGGATGGAAGGCCGAAACTTAGGCGTAAGCTTGGAAATTGGGCCTACCGGAGCCTTTTGGAAAAGGTCAAAATCTTGGCCCGGAGGGAAGGGATTGAGGTTGTTGAAGTGAATCCGGCTTACACTTCGGTCATAGGGGCATTGAAGTATGCACCTCAATTTTTGCTTGATAAGGACCGAGCAGCAGCTTTTGTGACTGCAAGGCGTGCTCTGGGGTTTGAGGAAAAGATGCCTGAGCATTATGAGCACTTATTAAGTGATGGAGAATTCCTTGGATATGCCGTTGCCTATTGGGAAGAGAAAGCTGCGGAGCTGAGGGCGAGGAAGAAAGGGGAGAAGAATAGGTGGAAGAGGAATGCGGTTCGGAAGGACTTGGAGAAAGCTAAAAAGTCCCTTCAGCTTCTTAGGAGCTGGAGGGAGGCTAAAGAAAGTATGGGCGGTGAGCCGGTTTCCCAAGAGACGGCCGACCGATGGAAGGAGCCGGTGAGGGGCGGGCCTTCGGGCCCGCAAAAAGCTTGGCAAGTCGCCCATGCAGCCCTCGCTGAGCCAATCCTTGGGAGGTCTTTTAGGGACCTTTCTCCCCTGAGGGCAGTTCTGGTCTTGGGGGATTGGGAGAGGCCAGCGAAGAGGTTAGCTCCTGACCTGGTCCAGGGGCGGGGTTGCCGTCATCCATCAGGCAACACTATAGGGGAAGACCAGGAAGCTTGCTTCTGCTAAAGCCAATCCTCTAAATCCTGAGAAGTGAGGGGGGAAGATGCCTATCCTCAAGATAAGGGGCCTTACCCATTACTTCGGCGGGTTGCGAGCAGTGCATGATTTCAACTTGGACCTGGAAGAGGGCGAGCTCATAGGGATAATAGGGCCGAACGGTGCCGGAAAAACCACAGTCTTCAACCTCATAACCGGCGTTTACCGGCCGACCGCTGGGGAGATAATTTTCAACGGGCACAACTTGGTGGGGAAGCGGCCGGAGCAAATTATATCCTTAGGAATAGCTCGCACTTTCCAGACCCTCCGCCTCTTCAAGAACCTCACCGTCTTAGACAATGTGCGCATTGCCAGGTTCTCAAGGCTTAAATACTCGCCTGTGGAAGCAATGTTTAAGGTTGGCAATAGAGTGAGGGAGAGCGAGAAGGAAACGCGGCTCAAGTGCTTGGAGCTTTTGGAGATAATGGGCCTGGCTGATAAGGCCGATTGGCTGGCTTCCGGGCTCCCATACGGATTGCAGAAGAGGCTGGAGATAGCCAGGGCTTTGGCCAGTGAACCCCGCCTCCTCCTTTTGGACGAACCAGCCGCGGGGATGAACCCGGCCGAAATCTCAGAGCTTATGGAGCTTATCCAGTGGATTCGCCGGGAGTTCGGCCTTACCATAATCCTCATAGAGCACCAAATGAAAGTAGTCATGGGAATTTGCGAGAGGATAAAGGTGCTGGACTTCGGGGAAACCATAGCCGAGGGACCTCCGGCTGAAATCCAGAACAACCCCAGGGTTATTGAGGCCTATCTTGGGGAGGAGGCAGTGGTATGAAAGGGGATATCTTGCTCAAGGTGGAGGATTTGCACGTATCTTATGGGGCAATCAGGGCCCTCAAAGGCATTTCCTTTGAGGTCAGGGAAGGAGAAATTGTGACTCTCATCGGAGCTAACGGGGCCGGGAAGTCCACAACCCTTAGGGCCATATCCCGCCTTGTCCCTTACGAGGGGAGGATTGTGTTTGATGGTGTGGACCTCAAAAATGTCCCCCCGCATAAAGTGGTGGAGATGGGGATATCGCATGTGCCGGAGGGGAGGGGAATTTTCGCTAACCTTACGGTCATGGAAAACCTTAAGCTGGCCACCTGGGCCAGGAAGGACCACAAAGAGATAAAAAGGGACTACGAGAGGGTTTTCGCCCTCTTCCCCCGCCTCGCTGAAAGGAAGAACCAGTTGGCCGGGACTCTGTCAGGAGGGGAGCAGCAGATGTTGGCGGTCGGCAGGGCTTTGATGAGCCGTGGCC
>JAPWUT010000051.1 GCA_028275425.1 Anaerolineae bacterium
ACGAGCAGGCTTTCTTGGCCGGAATAAGCGAAAGGGAATTTATCTGGAACTTCCGGACTTCCCCACCTTTAAATCAATGGCGTTTCCTTCGCCTCAACGCTTTTGGGGTTGCGTGGGGAGGGCCCGAAGGGTTCAATTACGGCCTGCTGGCGGTTTCAACCGCTTTTGCGCTCCTATGTGGAATTCTATTGCTGAAAAGCTACCGAAATCCCGGCCCTATTCCTAACTATTACTTTGTTCTTGCCCCTTTGTCTGCTTGCCTTATAATCGCGTTTGCCCTCCATACATCGTATCGGGATAGCGATTACGGGGGGAAAAGCGGGTTCCCAGAAGCTGCTCTTATCCTCAGGAAGGAAAAGCGCCCCGAAGATAAGCTCATCGTTTACATGTGGGGGGAACCCCCTTGGCTCTATATACCCCGCATGGCAATGGTTAATTACTGCAAGGGCGAATGCCCCCCTTACATAGTGCTCATAAAAGACCAGTTCATTGATAGCAAGCCCGATTGGGAAAACACGCTCTACAACCTCCTGGAAGGGGCAGGAAGGGTTTGGGTGATAATGCAAGGGCTCTCGGAATCAGCTCCGGAAAGGCCCGTTGAATTTGCTTTGGCCGAGAAATTCTACTATGCCGAAACAAAATGGCCAGGGCCTTCGGTCCGGCTGGTCAGGTTTGATGCTGCTAAGGGCGCTCCATTGAAAGCGGGCGAAGCTCCTCCTTTTGAGGGGCTTGATAGTTTAACGTTGCGGCGCTTCCAAGTCATCGGCTTACCGGATAAAGCGAGCTTTTATGTAGAATTGAATTGGCACACAGAGGCGGCCGAGCTTCCCCCTTTGAATGTATCCATCCAGCTTCTCAATCAAAGCGGCCAGCTCATTTCCCAGCTTGATGCACCTCTGGCCTTGTTAGTTTCTCCGGATAAACTGAAAAAAGGTGAATTCACAACTCGCTATGCCCTGGGGGTTCTTCCCGAAGGAGTGGGAGAGCCTTCCAGGCTGATAGCAGTTGTTTACAATCCTGCTACAATGCAAAGGGTGGCCTTTAAAGGGTTGGGTGATTATCTGGAGTTGTGGTCTAAAAGCCAAGGGGAATGATTCATGGATTACCGCTGGGAAGCTGGGCTGTGGGTTGGCTTATCATTAAGCCTTTACGGACTTGGGGTTAATTACCTTGTACCTTTGTGGGCAGCCAGGAAGCCGCAGAGGCCTTGGGCCGAAGGGCTTGAGGAGGCCGCCCTTGGGATTTATTTCCTCGGAATCCCGGCCTTTGCCCTCCTAAGAGGAGCTATCTTACCCCGTTTCATGGGCTTTACTCACCTTGATTGGCTCGGAGGGATTGGGCCCTCAGTCCAGGCAGCTCTGTTCTTTGCCCTGCTCTTTTCCGCCGTTATGCTCCTCTGCCGCCGAGCTCGCTCGGAGGTAGGAGCTAATCACTCAGCTTTGCTTGGCTTCAAGCAGGCTATTTACTTCCAAACCCATTGGGCCCTTTACCGGGCCTTTGCTATACCCCTATTGGGTTTGGCCAGCGGAACTTTGGCAGGGCTGGTCCTGGCCATCGGCGAGTTGTTCCTTTCCCTGCGGGAGAGGCCAGACCCCTCTACTATCTTCCGCCTCGGGGGTTTGGCGGTGGCAACGGGGGTTATTTTCCTTTACTCCCGCAATTTTCTCTATTGCCTTGCGTTCCACTGGCTCTTGCAAGAATTGATGGCGAGGATTAAGAGGTGATTTTTTTCGCTATCGTTTTTGGCGTTGCTTTCCTTACATCCCTACTCTTGACCCCGGCCACCATACCCCTCGGTTTCAAGTGGGGAGCTGTAGATATGCCGGGGGGAAGGAGGGTTCACAAGGGGGTAAAATCACGCTTGGGCGGAATAGCCCTTTTCACTTCCTTTACGCTTGCCGTAACCCTTACGCTCCTCTTACCTCCATCCATAACTCCGCCCCGCAACGACCCCAAGGAGCTCACCAGGCTCACAGGAGTGCTTCTCGGCTCGCTTTTCATGTTTGGGGTAGGGCTACTGGACGATAAATTTGACCTCAAGCCTCTTTTCCACCTTCTGAGCCAGCTCGTAGCCTCTCTAATCGCCATTGCCTTCCTGGTTTTCATTGAGAGGGTCATGAACCCTTTCACTGATCGGCTGGTGATTTTCCCGTTCCCTTTGGTGGTGGCCTTCACCATTTTCTGGATTTCGGGGATGATAAACACAGTGAATTTTCTGGACGGGCTTGACGGACTCGCCGCCGGGGTCGGAGCAATAACTGCGGCTGTTCTAACACTGCATATGTGGAGGGAGGGGCAACTGAGCGTGGTGCCTCTGCCCTTGGCTCTTCTGGGTTCAACCTTGGGGTTTTTGCCTTTCAATTTTCACCCTGCTAAGGTCTTCATGGGAAGCTGCGGCGCCTTCTTCTTAGGCTATGCCCTGGGGACTTTGTCCATAGTGGCTGGGGCTAAGGTTGCCACAATCCTGTTAGTGATGGGTGTTCCCATAATGGACGTGGCCTGGATTATCTTCCAGAGGGTTCGCTTCCGCAGCTCAATCTTCCAAGCCGATAGGCGCCACCTCCACCACCGCTTGCACGACCTCGGCCTCTCCCAGAGGCAAGTAGTCCTGGCCTATTACGGGGTGAGCTTGTTCTTCGGAATCTTGGTCTTCGTCCTGCCAACTCGCCTCTACAAGCTATTGGCCATCCTTCTCCTTTGGCTACTTACCTCAATTGTGCTTTGGCTCCTAACTCTGAAGGGGGTGCAGAAGCCATGATTGGGTTCATAGTCATGGTGGCAAGGAAGGGGGAAGGGAGGATAAGCGAGCTCCTCTCCGAGGCCCGCTTGGCAGCAGCTATTGATGCAGTGGAGAAGGCAAAGGAGGTCGGCTGCTTTGACCCCATAATCGTAGCCACAAATTGGCCGGAGGCAGCGGAGGTTTTCCGGGAAATGGGGGCAGTAGTGGACCTGGACCAAGGGGATTTTCACTTCGGGGGAAGGCTACTTGCGCTCGTCTCAAAGTATAAGCTTGGCAAAGTCTTTTACACCGGAGCCGCTTCTATCCCGCTGCTTCCCCCCTCGTTTTTAGCCCAGATTGCCTCTTCCTTGGAAGGCGATGGTGTTTTAGTGGCCAATAACCTCTTTTCCAGCGATTGGGTCGGCTTCTCTCCGGCCGAAGCTTTGGGGAAAATCGTCCCGCCTTCTTCCGACAACGATTTGGCCTGGAGGCTCTGGGATGAGGCTGGCCTTAGGCCAATAATCCCTCCCCATTTTACGGCCACAACTTTTGACATAGACACGCCTTCCGACCTCCTAATCCTCAAAGCTTATCCGGGGCTTGAGGGGAAGCTTGCCTCCTTTGTGGAGAAGTTGCCGCTTGGTGCCGAAGTGGTCTGGAAAATTGCTGAAGTCCTCAAGGATGAGGATGCCTTCATTTTAGCCGCGGGGAGGGTTCCGAGCTACGCTTGGGAAAGGCTGGAGAGGGAAGCCCTATGCCGAACGAGGGTGATTAGCGAAGAGCGAGGTATGCGTTCCAGCGGGAGGCTGGCCAGAGGAGAAGTCCGCTCCCTCTTAGGCTACCTTGTAGAAACCTTGGGGCCGGAGGGATTCTTCCGAAAAGCAGCGGAAATGGCTAAGGCGGCAATCATTGATACGAGAGTCCTCATGGCCCACCGGGGAATATGGCCACCGGACGAGGAAAGGTTCGCTTCGGATTTGATGGTTCCAGAGGAAATTTCGGACCCATGGCTCAGGGATTTCACCCGAGCAGCTAAGGAGGCTCCAATCCCAGTCCTCTTGGGCGGCCATTCCTTGGTCTGCGGCGGAATCATGGCCCTCGTGGACATAGCTCGCCATCAGGGGCTAAAGGGGAGGAGGACGGAGTCTTTCCCCTGGGATGTAGGCAGTCTGAGCAATCCCTCAGGAGAGGACTTGTAAAGGCCGATCTCAAGGAAATATTGGCCGGGTCTGAGCTCCGAGGGCAAAGGAATTTCATGCACATCCACTACAAATTCGCCGGGAAGCCAGGAAGTGGTTGGAGCATTCCCTCCATCGGGAGGAGAATCGTGGCCGGTTAAGTAACGGCCTCCTTCGTCCAAAAGGTGGGTGAAGACGGTGTAAGAATCGGGGATTCGCTCCCGACATTCCCAGAGCAAGGTTAACTTAAGCTTACCGCCTTCGCGGGCGATTTCGTAGCCTCTGAGGGCAATCCCCCGGCCGAAGAGGATTTCCAATCGGTTGACAATGGGCGGTGGGGAAAAAAGGCGAGGCCTCCCTTTGATTGAGATTTCCCCAGGGACTGCTTCGCCGTTCAAGGCAAGTTTGTATTTTCCGGGGGGAATCTCCGGAGGTATGGGCAGCTCAACCCATTCCCACCAAGCTTCGCCCTCCACTTCTGCCTTGCCCGATAAGCTCACTTTCCATGTAGTGGCGATTTTGCCGCTTCCGTCAAGCAGGGAAAACTCAACAGGGGCGGGGATGCCAGGCTTCAAGGCCTCCCAATAGCTTTTGAGGAAGAAGGATTGCCCTGGGGCAAGCTCCGGGGATACCCCTCCGTGCCCAAGGAAGGCCATGTCCACCGATTCAATCCGGCAGGGGAATTGGACCTTAAGTGCGGAAGATGGAGTGGCTTTTGCAGGCTTTACTACTTCTATCAGCCCTAACTTTAGCTCGGTCCCAGCGGGGTTACCCGCTGAATCCAAAACTGGGAGCCGTTCTCCGGAGTTCTCTTCGTAGACCGCAATTGAAACCCAATACCGGCCTGGAATAGTCCCGAGAGGGACAGGGATTGAGAGGAAGACCCAGGAGCGGTTGACCTCGCCCCAAAACGGGGTTCGGAGGTGGCGGTCGTTTAGGAGCCAGCGGTCATCTTGGCTCAGGATGAAGCCTCTTTCATCGCGGAGGTAGCCGGCCACTTTGAGGGTTTCGGCGGTGGGTTGGGCAAGGTGCCAGTAAAGGGCAATCCATACGTTGTGGCCGGGGGCTACAGAAGGCCAATCAGGCGAGAGGGAAACCGGCGCCGGCTCACGCCCTCCCCAATCGGCTTTTTCCAGGATTAAAAGGCCTCCGAACCTGGCCCCAATCTCCTCAGGAGAAGGGGCGAAGGAGAACTGGATTTTCCCCTCCGGAAGCCGATACCGCCAAAGATGGTAGCCGGTAAAGGAAGCTTCCTCCAAAAGTTCGCCATGCTTATCCAGTAGAAGCTTGATTATCCCCCTGGGGTCGGCATCCGATTTGAACCAGTGGACGAGGATAGCCTGCCTTTTCCCTTCGGTAACCTCCGAAAGGGTAGCGGGCAGAGAGTAGGGGTCGGCAAAGAGATAAAAGGCCCTGGCAAAGTTTCCCCGATTGGGGTAAAAGCCGGGCCAATAGAGGTTGAGAGGGAACGGGGCATCGGTAATGATGACATCGGCCGGGGAGGTGTGGGAGTAGAGGTAAGAGGCCAGGGCTCGGGAATCTTCACGGATGAAGGAAGGGGTTCTGGCTTCTTTCCAAAGGCCTGAGACGAAGAGGCCTGTTACCGCGAGGCCTATTGCCCAGCCAGGCTCCCTCCTCCCCCAAGCCGCAGCACCGACCAAGAGGTAGAGGGCAGGGGAGATGCCAGCGATGTAGCGAGGTTCAAAAGCTCCGCCTTTTTGGAAGAAGGAAAGGTAATAGAGGCTGGCAGGTATTATCAGCCAGCTCAGGAGGAAAAGGGCTTGTTCCCATCGCTTTGAGGCAATGATGGCTAAAGCGCCCAAAAGAGAAAGGGGAACGATGATTTGCGGATACACCCCCCAGGCTGCAATAAGCTCCTTTAGGAAGGAAGGCAGACTGGGGATGGTCAAGTTAAGGTTAGCGTAGCCCAAGGTTTGTTGCAAGGCCCTGGGAAGCTGGGGCAGAAAGATGGCTAAAGCCGTGATTAAGGCTGCAAAGGTCAAGGCTAAGCCCTTAAGCCCCTTCTTCACTGACCAAAAGGCGAGGAAGAAAGCCCAGCCGGCCAGAATCCAAAACGCTGAGTAATGGGTCAGTAGGCTCAGGGCAGCAGCAACTCCGAACCCCACGAACTGCCAAGCCTTCTGCTCCCTTGTTCCCTCCCAAAGCATCGCCGCCGCGGCCAAGAGTAAAGCCACCATAGTGGTGTACATCCTGATTTGTTGGGCCTCAGTGACCCAGAAGGGGGCCAAAGAGAAAGCGGCCATGGCGAGGGCTGCCAAGTTTTGGCCCCCAAGCTTGGCCCCGACCCTGAAGAGGAGTGGCAGGCTGAGGATTCCGAAAGTGAGGGAGAGGAAGCGTAAGAAGAAGGCGAAGGCTTGGTCGTGAGGGAAGCCTTTTTCATCCAGGGTTATGGCCGTTTCAGGGGAAGCCCACCCGCCGAGGCGCATCCAGAAGTGGAGCAGGAAGAAGTAAAGGGGCGGGTGGATATCCAGTTCGCCAGAGCTTGGTATAGCCTTAAGAGGCCTGGAGGCGACGATTATGTTGCGGGCTTCGTCCCACCAGATTGGCTGGGAGGAAAGCCCCCAGAGCCTCAAGGCAAAGCCTATTAGGATTAAGGCAAGAGCGAGCCATCTGCCGTTCATGATTTGTCCCAATCTCTCATTGCGAGGCTTGGAGATTGTTTTGCTTCCCGCCATGGGGGCTTTGCCCCCTGGACCCCCCCGTTTTTCCCACCCTCGTGGGCTGAGGGTTCGCCAGCGTTCTGGGCCCCACTCGTGGCGGGGTGGCGAGAGTTGGCAGCTCGCCCCCTCTTTTGAATTTGTGGGGGGACACCCCCCACAGCCCCCTGCCAGGGGGCTCCGCCCCCTGGACCCCTATTGCCCACCCCCGTGGGCTTTGGGTCCGCCAGCGTTTTGGGCCCCACTCGTGGGCGGGTTGCTAATGTGGGCAAATCGCCCCCTTCTTAAGGTTCTTGGGGGCACATCCCCCAATCCCCCTGGGAGGGGGCTGCGCCCCCTCCACCCCCGTTTTCCCACCCCCTTGGGCTTTGGGTTTGCCAGCGCTCTGGGCCCCACTCGTGGCGGGGTGACAAGAGTTGGCTGCTCTCCCCTTCTTTGAAAATTTTGGGGGCACATCCCCCACAACCCCCTGCCAGGGGGCTTCGCCCCCCTGGACCCCCTGTTTTCCCACCCTCGTTGGCTTTGGGGTCGCCAGCGTTTTGGGTCCCACTCGTGACGGGGTTGCTAATGGGGGCTACTTGCCCCTAATTTTGGTTTTGTGGGGGGACACCCCCACAACCCCCGCCATGGGGGCTTCGCCCCCTGGACCCCCCAGTTTCCCATCCCCGTGGGCTTAGGGTTCGCCAGCGTTTAGGGTCCCACTCGCGGGCGGGGTTAACCTCTCCTCCAGAATTTTCCCCCTTCCCTCGCAGGGAAGGGGGTCAGGGGGTTAGGTCAGAAAGGCACACCCCCCACAACCCCCTGCCAGGGGGCTTCGCCCCCTGGACCCCCGTTGCCCGCCCTCGTGGGCTCAGTTAGACGTTTCAGTATTCTCTCCCTACTATGAAGGAGGCCAATTCTTTCAGGGCTTGCACTGCTTCTGAGTCCAGGCCCAGGCTTTCCAGCTCTTCCAGAGCTTTCCGGTAAAAGCTGAGGGCTTGGTTCTCGGTGAACTCCCTGGCCCCGCAGCGGTTTATGATTTCCAAAGCTTCTGTAACTTCTTTTTCACCCCACTCCGCTCCGGCCAAGAGGGATTGCAAGAAAGGCTCTCTCTCCATAGCATAGATTATCGGCAGGGTCTTCTTGCGCTGGCGCAAATCGTCAGCGACTGGCTTGCCCGTTACCGCTTCATCGCCCCAAAGCCCTAAAATATCGTCCTGGACTTGGAAGGCCATCCCTAAGCTTTCCCCGAAACGCCTCAAGCGCTCTATTACCCCCCTCTCTTCCGTAGCTATGACCGCCCCCATCTGAGCCGAAGCGGCCATTAAAGCCGCAGTCTTTCGCTTTATCATCTCCATGTACTCTTCAAGGCTCACCTTCTCCCTCTTCTCAAAGGTGAGGTCCAGGAATTGGCCTTCCGTCAGCATCAGGCAAGCTTCATTCAGGATTTGGCAGCATTCTTTGAACTTGCTCAGTGGAAGTTCCCCCAAGGCTTTACACGCCAAGATTAGCAAAGCGTCCCCTACGTTTATCGCCAACGCTTCCCCCCACAATTTCCAAACCGTGGGGCGGTGCCGACGGAACGGACTGCGGTCCTGGATGTCATCGTGAACCAGGGAGAAGTTGTGGACAAGCTCCAGAGCAGCGGCAGCGGGTATAGCCTCCCGCCATTCTCCCCCCAAGGCTTCACAGCTCAGAAGGCAGAGGAGAGGACGCAGCCTCTTCCCTGTGGAGGCTACAGCCGGCCTGAGGTTCTCGTCGGCCCACCCCATGTGGTAGCGCATCATGCCATAATGCCGGCTCAGTTCCCCTTCACCTTCCTTCACAATCTCCTGCAGGAACTTCTCTACTTCCGGCAAGTAAACCGCGGCTTTATCCTTCCAGCTCATTTTATCACCTCTATCCCGCCCATATAGGGGCGCAGCACTTCCGGGATGACGATGGAGCCATCCTTCTGCTGGTAGTTTTCCAAAATGGCAATCATAGTTCTGGGGAGGGCAAGCCCACTCCCGTTCAAAGTATGGACGTAGCGAGGTTTGGCGTCGGGGGCGGGGCGGTAACGGATGTTCGCCCTGCGGGCTTGGAAATCAAGGAAATTGGAGCAAGAGCTTACCTCAAGCCATTCCTTGCACCCAGGCGCCCAAAGCTCAATGTCATACTTTATTGCTGCCGAGAAGCTCAGGTCGCCAGTGCACATCTGGACAACCCGATAGGGTATGTTGAGCCGACGGCAGATGTCCTCCACATCGGCTATGAGCTTTTCCAGCTCTTCGTCGGAGGTATGGGGTTCCACGAACTTCACCAGCTCAACTTTGTCAAATTGGTGGACTCGCTTTATCCCTCGCGTGTCTTTTCCAGCAGCGGCCCTCTCCCGCCGGAAGCAGGCCGAGTAAGCTACATGGTAAATGGGCAGGGAGCCTGGGGGTAAGATTTCATCCCGATAGAGGTTGGTGACCGGCACCTCTGCTGTGGGGATAAGCCAGAGGTCGTCCTCCGCATCGTAGTAGAGGTTATCGGCAAACTTGGGAAGCTGCGCCGTCCCTATCAAACACTCTCTTCGGACCAAGTAAGGGGGATAAACCTCGGTATAACCGTGCTCGTTTATGTGGACATCCAGCATCCAGTTGATGAGAGCGCGCTGGAGTTTGGCCCCAAGACCTTTGAGGACATAGAAGCGAGAGCCGGAAATCTTCACCCCCCTCTCAAAGTCAATGATTCCAAGCCTCTCACCCAATTCCCAGTGCGGGAGAGGCTCAAAGTCAAACTCCCTCGGCTCACCCCATGTCCGCACTACAACGTTTTCCGTTTCGTCCTTGCCCACGGG
>JAPWUT010000052.1 GCA_028275425.1 Anaerolineae bacterium
TTGCTCCAAATCGCCTACACAAGGGCTAAGCAAGCCGACCCGAACGTGGTGATAATCTGCGGTGCGCTTGCTTCCACCATTGAACTCGGCCCGAGGGACATGAACGATTTCATTTTCTTGCAGCGCATGTACGACGCCGGCGCTAAGGATTACTTTGACATCATGGCCATGCAAGGGTATGGCTTGTGGTCTGGGCCGTATGACCGCCGCATGAACCCGAGGGTTATAAATTACTCCAGGGTGCTTTTCGTAAGGGACATAATGGTGAAGAACGGCGATGCCAATAAGCCGATATGGATATCGGAAATGAACTGGAACGCAGTGCCCGAGGGCCTACCCGCACCCTACGGAAGGGTTACCTTGGAGCAGCAGGCTCGCTATGCAGTCATGGCTTACCAGAGAGCAGAGGAAGAATGGCCGTGGGTCGGCGTGGTAAACTTTTGGTTCTTCAAGCGCCCTACGGAGGAGTGGCTCAAAGAGAACAAGCCCGAGTACTTTTTCCGCATGGCCGAGCCCGATTTCACCCTCATGCCCGTCTACTATGCCCTCAAAGCTTACATCCCCCAGGCCAAAGTCATGTATCCAGGTTTCCACCAAGAGGACCACTGGGCTATCACTTACCGAGGCCAGTGGGAGAAAGGGAAGGATGAGCGAGCCGTCCTGGGGGAATACGTCAAAGCCACCTCTGAGGGCGAGCTGGAGTTCAGGGTCAAGGGCTCAGCCCTCTACATCGTAGTAGCTAAGGGGCCGAGGATGGGGGAAATTGAAGTTGAAGTGGATGGCAAAACCTCCCGCTACAGCCTGAAAGCATCCGAGGAAAAGTGGCAGGAATTTATCCCGGTCTTCCAAACCCTCTCTTACCGGGAGCACTTTGTGAAAGTAAAAGTGCATGCCGACCAATCGCACCCTGTCGTTCTGGATGGGTTCTTGGTTAAGAAGCCGCTCTGGGCTCCGTGAGCTCAGCTTCGGCTTATTAGTAGCCGAAGGATGCCGCCTTTCCTTTCAAAGCGGAGCAAATTACCGCCCCTGATCAGGAAGAAAGAAGATAAAGTGGCAAAATCGTAGAAGCGGCTGCGCATGAGGAGCAGCTTCTCCCCCAAGGCTATGAGCTTTACCGCCAAGTTGGATATATCCGGCTCTTCAAGGAAAAGCCGCCCCCCTTTCTTGAGGGCACGCATCATTTCCTGCGCCGCCAAGGAATGGGCACGGAAGTGATGGAAGGCATCAACCACTATGATTCCATCGGCGAATTCGGAGGGGAAAGGGAGAGCCTCGGCACGGGCTATGCAAACCATGAGGCCCTTCTTCTTCGCCCGCACCGCCATCCCCGGTGAAAGGTCCACCACTACAACCCTGGCTTTCTCCTTCAGAGCCCCGGCTACCCTCCCAGTCCCTCCCCCAATGTCCAGAACGACCTCCCCTCCTTGTAACTCCAGCCAAGATAGAATCTCAGGGCCGGCCGGGGAAAATATCCGATCGTAAATCGGCGCAAGCCAAAAGAATGGATCAGGCATGCTTCATCACCTCGCTTGCAAGATTATGTAAAGTAATCGCCCGCTCCTCTCCCGAAAGTAGGCAATCTCTTCAAGCTTCAGGCCATTCTCTTTGGCCAGCGTTTCCAGAGCCTCTACCCTCCCCTTGAAGATTGTGTCCTCAGGAGCATGGGCAATGAAGATAGTCCCGGGGCTAAGGATTGAAGAAGCCCTCTCCCTGAAGCCGGCATCGGGCGCATGGAAGTTTTCGTAGCCGAAGATTTCCACAGGCCTTACTTTACCCATGGTCAGGAATCGCAACGGGGCATCTATCCCCCAATCCAGCGCCACTACTGGGCTTCCTTCCCAAGAAGCAGTATAGCGAGCCAGTTCGTAAACGGCATCGGAATGGGCCGAGTGCCCTCCTGTGGCCGCTAAGGCTCGGTGGTAGAGTGCGGTTATGTAAAGATCCCTCCCAGCCCAGAGGATGAAAGCGGCTATGGCTAAGGCTTTTAGAGTGCGTGAAGAGCCAGAAGATTTGAGCAAAAGCCCAAGGCCTATCCCGCCGGAAATGGCCAAAAGGGGAAGGAGCAAGAAGTAGTGGGTTATGAATAGGCCACTTATGGTGAAGGCGCTTTCCACTATGATTAAGCTGGCGATTGCCGCTGGGAGCAGAGTTCGCCATTTGGCTTTCCTGGCCAGTGCCAAGAGCAAATTGGCTAACGCGAATCCTCCCGCAACCCAAGGAGCCGCTGGGTTGGAAAAGACCCCGCCAAGATACCAGAGGTGGTCACCTTCCAAGAGGGTTACAAGCTGCTTAAGCCTCGCAGCCAGATTAGCCCCCAAGGCTAAGTTGTTTATCCCGTAGTATGAGAAGCGGAGGTTGCGGGCAACTGCCAGGATTGTGCCCCCAGTCAGGGCATTGAAGAGGAGGAAAGGGGTTAGGGGAAGGAAGAAGGCAAGCAAAGCGAAAGTGAGTTCTTTCGGCGAGGGTAGCCTGCGGCTGGGTAGAATCAAGGCCCAAAAGACCATGGCCAGTATGGTCCAAAGGAAAATGGCTTTGGAATAAACGCCAAGCCCCCAGAGCAAAGCCAGGCAGTAGAGGTCAAGCGGATTGCCACTCTTCCGCCAGCGCAGCCCGCAGAGGAGGCTGGCTACGAGGAAAAGGGAAACGATGTTGGTGACGAAAACCCCTTGTCGGCTCCAGAAAACAAATGAGGGGTTGAAAGCCAATAGGAGGGCAGCCCCGAACCCTGCCAAAGGCCCGCCGAGTTTCCGGGCCAAAACCCAAGCGAGGAAAATCGTGCCGGCGCCTACGGATAGGGTGAAGAGCCGCAAAGCCTCCACTCTTACCCCGAAAGCACCGAGGAAGGGGATCACCAGGAAAACGTTCAGGGCACCGATGTAATCCTGAACCATAAGGGGGATGCCTACGGGGCCGATGCGGATTTGAGCATTTCGGAAGGCGGTGAGGGGGAGGCCTCGGAGGAATTCCATGGCGTTCAGGCCCGCCTCCCTGGCTTCATCGTAATGGAGGCCTGGGAGGTTCAGGTTCCATAGGCCCAGCAATAGGAAGACGAATAAGGCCAGGAAAAGCCCGGCTCGGTCAAAGCGCTCGCTCATGGCCTCGCCTCAAATTCCACTGCCTGGCCAAAGGGTTCCAAAGATGGCCATCGGTACAGCCCTGCCCTCAGGCGTAAGGGGAAAGCAAGCTCCCCTTCAAGCCAGTGGACATCTTCCAGGACCTGGCCTGGCTTCCACAAGGACGAAGGGTAGAAAACTCCTCCCGGCCGGTGATCGCTGCCTGCCACCCGCTCCCCTGCAGCGCCCAAGAGGTGAACGTAGCTGTGCAAATCCTCCCCCAAGGGGGAAAGGACTTTCCAGTAGAGGACTACCTCTACCCCCTTGCCCTTTTCCCTCAGCTTGTATCCGGCCAGGATTAGAGAATCCGAAACTTTGAGGTTCAAAGGGGTAAGACCTTCCCCGCTTACTTTCCCTTCCACTCTCCAGAGGCCGTTCCACTCTTGAACCTCGTAAGCCACTTCTAAGCCTTCCATCGGCTTTATGGTGAAGACCGGCCGGCCGGAAGAGAGGGCTCGGTCCAGGACAAGGCCGATATCGCTGAGCTCAGGAACTATGAGCGGGTAAAGAGGCACAATGTCGGGTCTCTTCTTCTCCACAAGCTGGTAGTAGTAAAGGGGGGTAAGCTCATCCCTATCGTTGCTGAGCAAAATGGCTCCCTCGGGCAATGGGAGGCTCAGGATGCGAGTCCACCTCTCGGCTACAGGCGCTCTTGAGGCCTGAGTCAGGGCTTGAAAGTTCTGAATCAGTAGGGCTATCGGGAGGAGAAGGAGGATAAAGGCTTTGCCCCCAAGCCTATCGGCGAACTCTCGCGCCCCGCAAGCAATCCAGAAGGCAAAGACTAAGTAGGCAGGGACGTAGAGGAAGCGGATGTCGCCTATGAAGTAAGCGAGGTTGAAAGCTACTTGGCTTGCAAAACCTAAGCCTGTCAGGGCCAAAATTTCCCAACGGCGCCGGAGGATAAGCCCTGTAAGCCCAATTATCCCCAGTGCAACCCCTCCCCAGCCGAACTCTTCTCTAAGCCAGCGCAGCGCCTCAACGGCCCTCTCAACCCCAACGGCCTCCCAGTTGACCAATCCGCCGAACCTCTTGGCCAGGATGAAGTCAACAAAATCTTTCAAGGAATTGCCATAGAGGATAAGGGTATCATCGGGGCTGAGCTGGACTTTGAGGTAGGGCAAAGAGGGCGCCCGCAGAGGGATGATGAGGTAGAGGAGAAGAGGGGCTAAGAAAAGGGCCAGCGCGGCCAAAAGCGAGCCACGCGGCCATTTGCCCTTGACTATGTAGAAAGCCACGGCTCCGGGGATGAAGAAGAGGAAACTGCGGTGATGTGCCAATCCAAGCCCAGTGATGAAGGCTAATGCGGTTAAATCCAGGCCTTTGAGGACGGCCCAGAGGAAAGCGGCGACGAGGAAAGCGTTTAAGGTGTAGACTTCGGCAACGGTGGATTGGCTCCAGAAGGTGCGGGAGAAAGCGAAAGCCAAGGCTCCGACAACAGCTGGCCACCACTTCGTCCCAATTGCCTCTAATCCCAGCAAGGCTAAAACCCCAACCGCTGCTGCTCCCCAGATGGCGGAGAAAAGGTTCATCCTGAAAGCTACGTCTCCCAAGGGGAACAAGTGGCTCCAAACCCACCCCAAAAGGCAGTAAAGCGGGTAGCCCGGAGGGTGTGGTATCCCCAAGATGTAGGGGACGAACTGAAATTCCCCGGGGTCGCCTTCCACAACGCCTGGGGAAAGGGTTACGAGGTAAACGGCCAAAGCCAGGAGGGCTGCACCTAAGGCGATGGTCCTCTTCACTCTTTCCGTCCCAACGCGATTAGGAAAATCCCCAAGAGTATCAGGGTTACGCCCATCCACTGCACTGAGCGGATTTGCTCCTTAAAGATTAGCCTGGCGGCCACTACCTGGACAGCCAGGAAACCAAGGCCCATGAAGACACCGTAAGCAAGGTACAGGGGGATGAACTTGAGTAGCAAGGTAAAGGAGATGACTCCCAAGAAGCCGGCCAGGTTTCCCACTACTTGCCAGGCCAGGAAAGCACGCCAGTTCTGGCTTTCCGCCGAAAGTTTGAAGCCAACGTTGCTGGTGACTACGCAGGCCACGTACAGTAGGCCTAAGGCCGGAATTGCTAACTGCCTTGGCATGGGAATTACCCCCAAGAAGCTGAGCGGTGCTCCTTGACTGCCCGCACGAAGCCGCGGAAAAGGGGGTGAGGCCGGTTCGGCCTGGACTTGAATTCGGGGTGGAACTGGCTTGCTACCATCCAAGGGTGATTGGCAAGCTCCACAATTTCTACCAGCTCCCCATCGGGTGATGTTCCGGAAATGATGAGGCCGTGGGAAGTGAGGAGTTCACGGAAAGCATTGTTGAACTCGTAGCGGTGGCGGTGGCGCTCGTAGACCAAATCGGTCCCATAGGCTTGGGCGGCCTTCGTTCCTGGGATGAGCTTGCAGGGGTAAGCCCCAAGCCTCATGGTCCCACCCAGCCTGTCTATCCCCCGTTGCCCAGGGAGGAGGTCAATCACAGGGTAAGGGGTATTGGGATTAAATTCGGTGCTGTTGGCCTCCTCGCTTCCCAGGACATGGCGGGCAAATTCTATGACCATCACTTGCATCCCGAGGCACAAGCCTAAGAACGGGACCTTCCTCTCACGGGCAAAGCGGGCAGCGATTATCTTCCCTTCAATCCCTCTGTACCCGAATCCCCCAGGAACTATTATCCCATCCACTTTGCCCAGCCTATCCAGGGCGCTCCCCCTTTCCAGCTCTTCGGAATTTATCCATTCAATCTCCACATCGCACCCCTCGTGGACGGCGGCGTGGCGCAGGGCTTCTTTAACGCTTATGTAAGCATCCACAAGCTGGATGTATTTCCCCACTATCCCCACCCTTATCTTCTGCTTAGGCCTTTTAATCTCCTGCACCATCTCCGCCCACTCTTCCAAATCCGGCTTCTTGCCGCTGATCTGGAGCTTTTCCAGGATAAAATCCCCAAGGCCTGCTTTCTCCAAGATGAGGGGCACTTCGTAGATGGTTTCCACGGTTATGAGCGGTATCACTGCCCTCTTCTCCACGTCGCAGAAAAGGGCTATCTTGTCCTTGAGCGATTCGTCCATGGGGTAATCGGAGCGGCAAACTATCACATCGGGCTGAATGCCCATGGAGCGCAGTTCCTTCACGCTGTGTTGGGTAGGCTTAGTTTTAAGTTCGCCGGTGGAGCTTATGTAAGGGAGAAGGGTGATGTGGATGTAGAGGGTGTTCTCCCGGCCGAAGTCCTTGCGCATCTGCCTTATGGCTTCCAGGAAAGGCTGCCCTTCTATGTCTCCGACCGTTCCCCCAACTTCTACTACGGTGACTTCGGCTTGGTGTTCATCGGCGGCCTGGATTATGCGCCGTTTTATCTCATCGGTTATGTGAGGGATTACTTGGATGGTCCCTCCCAGGTAATCGCCGCGCCTCTCTTTGGCGATGACTTCGGCATAAATCTGGCCTGTAGTGACGTTGGAGGAGCGGGATAGGTTTTCGTCTATGAAACGTTCGTAGTGCCCCAAATCCAAGTCGGTCTCGGCTCCATCTTCAGTGACGAAGATTTCGCCGTGCTGGTAGGGGGACATAGTCCCTGGGTCCACGTTTATGTAGGGGTCAAGTTTTTGGAGGGTCACGGCCAGGCCACAGCTTTTGAGTATCCGGCCGATGGAGGCGGCGGTTACCCCCTTCCCCACAGAAGAAACAACTCCTCCTGTGCAGAAGATGAACTTCCTCATCCCTCTGCTACCTCCTGCGGTTCTTGAGGGCTTAAAGGGGCCCTTTTCATTCTATCAAAATCCTCTGCTTTCTCCAAATTCATCCCTTACGCCACCTCCCGTAGAGGCCGGTAAGCTCGGCGAGGCGGGATTTCATCTCCGGGGTTAACGAGCCGGGCAGGAAACGCCACTGCCAGTTTCCATCCGGACGGCCAGGGTAATTCATCCGGGCTTCGCTTCCCAGGCCCAATATGTCCTGAAGCGGGATTATCGCCAAGTCCGCTACCGAAGCCATAGCCAAGCGAGCCATTACCCAGTTAACCTCATGCCCATCGGTTCCGGTATATTTGCAGAAATGTTCCCTTACTCCCTCCGAGGCCGAGTTGAACCAGCCTACGGCTGTATCGTTATCGTGGGTTCCGGTATAGACTACGCAGTTGCGGGGGTAATTGTGGGGGAGGT
Source organism: Anaerolineae bacterium (assembly GCA_028275425.1). Classification (GTDB taxonomy): domain Bacteria; phylum Chloroflexota; class Anaerolineae; order SpSt-600; family SpSt-600; genus SpSt-600. Next base: position 7,260 of record JAPWUT010000052.1, read on the forward strand.
GGGAGTTGTCGGGCCCAGAGCCAAAGGCGAACTGGAGGACCTTCATCCCCGGAAAGCCGAATTGTTCGCGCAAGGCTTCTACTTCAGGCGTGATGAAGCCAAGGTCTTCGGCAATGATTGGAACCTCGCCCAAGGCCGATTTGAGGGCATTGAAGAGCTCAGCCCCCGGCCCCTTAACCCACCGCCCTTTGATAGCCGTTTCTTCCCCGGCCGGCACTTCCCAATAGGCTTCAAAACCACGGAAGTGGTCAACCCGGATTACGTCTACGTATTCCAGGATGCGCTGAAACCGCTTTATCCACCAATCGTAGCCCCTTTCGGCCAGGACTTCCCAGCGGTAGATTGGGTTCCCCCAGAGTTGCCCTGTAGGGCTAAAGTAATCGGGAGGGACGCCGGCCACTACGGTAGGCAGGCCTTTTTCGTCCAATTTGAAGAATTCGGGGTGAGCCCACACGTCAGCCGAATCGTAGGCTACGTAGATTGGGATATCGCCGATGATGCGTATGCCTTTTTCGGCAGCGTACCTTCGCAAGGCCTCCCATTGCCGGTCAAAGATGAACTGGGAGAACTTGTGGAAGAGGGTTTCTTCGGCCAGTTTTCGGCTAATGGTTTCCAGAGCTTCAGGGTATCGCAAGGCCAGCTCTGGCTCCCATTCGTTCCAGGGTGCACCTCGGTGGGCTTCTTTGATGGCCATGAAGAGGGCATAATCATCAAGCCAGTGAGCCTGCCGGCTACAGAAAATTTCAAACTCGGCTTGGAAGCGCCCGGAGGCCTTGAATTTTTCAAAAGCTTTGCGCAGGAGAAGCCCCTTGAAGGCCCTAACCGTGGGGTAATCTACCCGGTCCTGGGGGAAGGCGGGAAGGTTTTGCCAATCTTGTGGGGAGAGTAGCCCTTCTTCGGCCAACTTTTCCGGGCTTACAAGCAGTTCAGCCCCAGCCATTGCCGAAGAGGAGACATACGGGGAATTGCCGACTCCGGGTGGGTTCAATGGCAAGATTTGCCAGAAAGTCTGGCCAACCTCGGCCAGAAAGTCCACGAACCGATAGGCTTCGGGGCCGAGGTCGCCTATGCCAAAGGCGCTGGGGAGGGAAGAGATGTGGAGAAGGATGCCGCTGCTTCTTGGAAGCATAGTGTTCTCCTCCGCAAGTTTGCTGATAGGATTTTACCCATTTTAGCCAGACAATCAAGTGGGCTACGTTGTGGGGTTTAAATTCGCGGGCTGGAAGCCCATCAGCGTTTTAGGCCCCACTCGTGGCATGAATGCGAAGGATGTCACCCCCCTTTAAAGTTTTGTGAAGGGACACCCCTTGCCTGGGACTCCGCCCCGGCCCCACTTGCCCGATTTGACAAAAGCCGAAAATTGCAATAAGCTTCGTCCGCATTACGAAGCAGGTCTGACTTGGCCGTTCAGCTGAGGCATCTTCCATGAAATGCGCAAAGGCTATGCTATTGGAAACATCAAGGCTGTTTGAGCTCCTCCTCTTCCTCTCAATATTTGCGATGGCGTTGCGGGCGCCTGTGGACACGGATATGTGGTGGCACTTGGCGGCTGGCCGCTTCTCCCCCACATTGAGGCCTCTAAGGCTTGACATTTTTTCCCATACCGTGGAAGGAAGCTCGTGGCTCAACCACAGCTGGCTGGCCCAACATTTCCTCTACGGTCTCTACAGGCTTGGAGGCCTACGGGCTATAGCTTTGGCAACGGCTTGCCTTGTAACCCTCACTTTTTTAACAATCTATCCGGGCCGAGGCAACCCTTACATAAAAGGCTTCTCCCTGCTTCTGGCCGCCTTGGCTTCTTCCGTGGTCTGGACCCCGCGTCCCCAGCTCTTTTCCTTCTTAGCCTTCGCTTTCATCCTGAAGCGATTGGAAAGCCTCAAAGAGAAAGCTGACTTCTTCCTCATACCTATTACCTTCGTCCTCTGGGCCAATCTCCACGCCGGATACGCTTCCGGCCTTTTGCTCCTCTTCCTTTGCCTAATAGGCAGCCTGATTGATTCAATCATCTACCATGACCCTGAATCCCCCCGACGAGCCAG
>JAPWUT010000075.1 GCA_028275425.1 Anaerolineae bacterium
GGGCGTATTCTCCCTTCAACTACCGAAAGGATAACCCTCTGCGCCGAAATCCACTGCCCCGAAGCCTCCGAAATCGCTTTGGTAGAAGGGGAGTCGGCAATACCCAAGAAGGGTGGCAGGATTGACCGAGTTTTCATAAAGCCAGAGGGGGCTAAAGCTTACCCCGAAACAATAAAGGCCATACTCAACGCCGATATCATAACAATCGGCCCGGGAAGCCTTTTCACCAGCATAATGCCCAATTTACTGGTGGAGGAAATAGCCGAAGCCATAAGGGCTTCAAAGGCCCTCAAAATCTACATCTGCAACATAGCCACCCAGAAAGGCGAGACCGATGGGTTCACCTTGGAGGACCACGTAAAGGCCTTGGAGAAAAACGTGGGGAAGGGCCTCTTTGAAATAATAATAGCCAACGCCAACCTTGAATTTGAAGTGCCCAACGCCGAGCCGGTCCCGCCAATCCTCAGCAATCCCAGCTATCAAGTTTTTACGGCTGACCTTGTGGATAGAGAGAACCCTTGGCGGCACAACCCTGAGCGGCTCGCCGAGGTTATAATGCAAATCTACTATCAAGGAGGTGTGAGATGGTCAAAGTAGCCATAAACGGGTTCGGGCGAATAGGGCGTCAAGTCTTTAAAGCCATGTGGGAAAACTACCGCGACACCTTTGAAGTAGTAGCCGTGAACGACTTAACCGATGCCAAAGTCAATGCTCACCTTCTCAAATATGACTCCAACTACGGGCGCTTCCGGGCTGATATAAGAGCCGAAAGCGATAAGATTATCGTTGACGGGCATGCCATCAAAGTCTTCTCGGTAGCCGACCCCTCTAAGCTTCCATGGGGCGAATTGGGGATTGACATTGTAATTGAGTCCACCGGCGTGTTCACCGATGCCGCCAACGCCAAGGCCCATATCAATCCCGCCGGGGCCAAAAAGGTCATCATAACTGCCCCGGCCAAAAACGAGGACATCACCATAGTTATGGGCGTGAACCACGATAAGTATGACCCCGACAAGCATCACATCGTTTCCAATGCTTCTTGCACTACTAATGCCCTCGCTCCGGCCGCTTACGTGCTCCTCAAAGAGTTCGGTATCCAGAAAGGCCTGATGACTACAGCCCACTCTTACACCAACGACCAGCGCATCTTGGACCTTGCCCACAGGGATTTGCGCAGGGCAAGGGCTGCTGCTCTTAACATAATTCCCACATCTACCGGCGCGGCCAAAGCCATCCACTTAGTAATCCCTGAACTAAAGGGCAAGATGCACGGCATCGCTTTGCGTGTTCCAACTCCTACCGTCTCCGTGATAGACCTGGTTGTGCTTACGGAAAAGGAAACCTCTGCTGATGAGGTCAACGAAGCTTACAAGCGCTGGCAGAAGAAGTGGGAGGGACAAGGCCTTAAGGTTTTGCGGGTGGAAGAGGAACCGTTGGTCTCCCTGGACTTCAAGGGGGACGAATACTCTTCCATCATTGATGCGGAAAACACAATGGTTATGGGCGGCAACCTGGTGAAAGTGCTGGCCTGGTACGATAACGAATGGACCTACAGCCTCAGGGTTGCCGATTTGGCCAATTACATGGCCAGCTTCATGAAATGAAGTTGCCGGAAAGGAGTCTCCTAAACCGGCCAGAAATCCGTAAGGCAGCCTATTTCCTGCTGAAAAAAGTCAACAAAGCCATCCGAGAGCACAAGCTCATAGAGGAAGGCGACAGGATAGCAGTAGCAGTTTCGGGGGGCAAGGATAGCCTTGCCCTCCTTCATCTTCTCCACTGGAGGAGGTTCTTTGCCCCAGAGCATTACGAGATTATCGCCATAAACGTCCAGAACGATTATGGCTTTGGGGTCCCGAAAGAGGTGCTGGAAGGCATTTTCCAAAGGGAAGGAATCCCTTATGTGTTTGAGCACATAAGCCTAAAGGAAGGGGCTAAGCCTGATGAAGAGCCTTTGAATTGCTTTTGGTGCTCTTGGAACCGCCGAAAAGCCCTCTTCTTAACTGCTTATCGGTTGGGGTATCCCAAGGTAGCTTTTGCCCACCACGCCGATGACGTTGCGGCCACTTTCCTCCTCAACCTCTTCTTTCACGGCCGGCCTCAGGGATTGAAGCCGAAGGTTTCCCTTTTTGGCGGGCTGATTACCATAATCCGTCCACTCTTTTACGTGGAGGAGAAGGAGATAATAAGCTTCGCCCAAAAGGCCGGCTTAATGGTGGAACAGAACCGCTGCCCTCGGGCTGCTGAAACCAAGAGGGCCAGGATGAACGAGCTTATGCGTGCTTTAGGAAAAGAAATCCCTTCTCTCAAGGCCAATTTGCTTAAGGCTTCGGAAAGGGGCAAGGATGAAGAAGTTGGGCCTTAAAGAATGCCTGCGGTGCGGACGTCGCTCTCTGCTTATAGCTTCGGCGATTGGCTTCTGCGCCGATTGCATCCGAAACCATCCTGACGAGACCCTCCCCTTAATCTTTCAAGCCCATGCTGAGACCAGGCTCCGTTTTGGCCTCCCACCGGCTCCTCCCAAGGACCCTTCCGGTGTAAAATGCGTTCTTTGCGCCAACGAATGCCGGATTCCGCCAGGGGGCAGGGGCTTCTGTGGCCTCAGGGAAAACCAAGACGGCAAGCTTGTATCCTTGGCTGGCTCTCCTTCCAAAGGGTTGCTCCACTGGTACCGTGACCCCCTCCCCACCAATTGCGTGGCCGATTGGGTATGCCCTGGCCACAATCAATATGGCTACCATAACTTGGCTGTCTTTTACGGAAGCTGCACTTACAATTGCTTATTCTGCCAGAACTGGCATTTCCGGGGGATGTCGCCTCTTAGAGAAAAGGGCATTTCGGCTGAGGAGCTTGCTTCTTTAGCCAATCCTTACACCTTTTGCGTCTGCTACTTCGGCGGGGACCCGGCCTCCCAGATGCCTCATGCCTTGCAGGCTTCCAGGAAATTGGCGGAGAGAGGGGTAAGGATATGCTGGGAAACAAACGGCTCAATGCATCCTGCCCTTTTGGACCAAGCAGTGGACCTTTCCCTTAGCTCAGGTGGGTGCATAAAGTTTGATGTGAAGGCATGGGATGAGAACTTGCACATAGCTCTTACAGGTTCCAGCAACAAGCGGACTCTTGAAAATCTGGCTCGGGCAGCTAAGCGGATTCCGGAAAGGCCGAAGCCCCCTCTGGTGGTGGTAAGCACACTTTTGGTGCCAGGTTATGTAGATGCAGAGGAGGTGGGGAAGATTGCACGTTACATCGCCTCGCTTAACCCCTCAATCCCTTATGCCCTTTTGGCCTTTTACCCGCAATTCTACCTTTGGGACCTTCCCTGCACCTCTTACCGTCACGCAAAAGAGTGCGAGGAAGCAGCCTTTTCGGCTGGCCTTACCAATGTCCGGATTGGGAATGTTCACCTTTTATCCCGTGATTACTGAAATTAGGGGCGAAGCGCCGCTTCGCTAAACCATACTCGCAATGACAAGGAGGAGGCTATGGAGTTCGTTTGCTCGGCATGCGGCAATTCTTTTCCATTAGATACCAGGCTCTGGCGCTGCCCGTGTGGAGGATATTTTAACATCCGCGACCCAAAGCCCTACTCGCCATTCAAAGTCCGCTGGCAAACTTTATCCCTATGGCGATACAGGGAAATGCTCCCAGATGTTGGGGAAATTGTCTCCATGGGGGAAGGGATGACCCCAATCGTGGAAGCCGAGTGGAAAGGTATGCGTGTTTACTTCAAGCTGGAGTACCTTTCGCCCACGGGCTCTTTTAAGGATAGGGGGACGACGGTGCTGGTGAGTTTCTTGAAAGGGATAGGGGTTAAGGAGGTGGTGGAAGATTCCTCGGGGAATGCAGGGGCTTCCCTTGCCGCTTATGCAGCCAGGGCGGGAATAAAGGCACGGATATTCGTCCCGGCCCATGCTTCTCCGGCGAAAAAAGCCCAGATAGCCATCTACGGGGCGGAATTGGTAGAAGTGGAAGGTCCGAGGGAGGAAGCAGCTAAAGCCGCCCGCGAGGAAGCCGAAAAGGGTTATTACTACGCCAGCCACTACTATAACCCCCTCATCCTGGAAGGAATGAAAACGGTAGCATACGAAATTTATGACCAGCTCGGCAAACTTCCCCATGCCATCGTTCTCCCGGTTGGGCATGGAACTTTGTTGCTCGGGCTCTATCAAGGCTTCCAGGAAATTTTGAAAGCGATAAGCATCCGCATCCCCGCGCTTTACGGAGTGCAGGCTAAAAATTGCTCCCCACTGTTTGAAGCTTTCCATTCGGGCATTGAGAAAATAGATGAATATGCTCCTAAACCTACAGTGGCGGAAGGCGTAAGCATAGCCCGTCCTCTCCGGGCCAAAGAGATACTTCAGGCGGTTAAGAAAAGCAAAGGCAGAATTTTGGCGGTGGAGGAAGAAGAAATCCTGAAGGCCCATAAGGAGCTTGCTCAAAAGGGCTTCTTCGTTGAACCGACATCGGCGGTGGCTGTGGCCGCTCTGGACCAACTGACCCACCTTTCAGGTAAGAGGGTTCTGGTTATACTGACCGGAAGCGGCCTCAAAAGCCTTGCGTAACGGCTCAAGGTTCGGGGATGATGTGCAGGGCGCTCTTTTTGAGGGAGACCATTACCTCTTTACCAACTTTGAGGTCTAAGCGCCAGTAAGCGTGCACGGGGATTGAAATTTCAAAATCGTAATCCCTGCCGGTTTCAACTGAGGTCGCTTTGAAGAAGAGGGAATAGTGATTGCCGCGGTGGATTTCCCTCACTATTACCCCGGTCAAGAGGTTTTCTTTGATTCCTTCTCGCACAGGCCTATCGGGCCTTACAATCATCACATCCTCAGGCCGGATGCAGAAAACAACATCTGAGCCGACGGTTACTTCTTGCGGAGGCGCTTCCAGCACAAGCCCCATCCATTCTATGTGCACCGCCCCTTCATCTTTGCCTACCACTTTCCCTTCCAAGATATTCCTGGCCCCTATGAATCTGGCTACAGCCCTGGTGCGGGGGTGCCTGAATACCTCCTCTTTTTCTCCGATTTGCTCAATCTTCCCATCATTCACCACGGCCAGTTTGTGGCCCATGGCGAAAGCATCCTCCAAATCATGCGTAACCAGAACCACCGGGATTGCCAGCTCCTCTTGGAGCCTCAAGAGGTCGGACTGGAGTTTGCGTCGGACCGGCCTATCCAGGGCTGAGAAAGGTTCGTCCAGGAGCAGGAGCTTGGGTTCGGCCATGAGGGCTCTGGCTATAGCTACCCTCTGCTTCTGCCCACCCGAAAGCTGGTGGGGGTAGTGACCTTCAAGGCCTTTTAGCCTCATCTTCTCCATTAATATGCTCAGAAGCTCCTTCCCCTTCTTACGGTCCTTACATCCGTAGAGGATGTTTTGGGCTACGGTCATGTGGGGGAAGAGGGCATAATCTTGGAAGACGAACCCTATCTGCCGCAAGTGCACGGGGACATTGGCTTTCACCCTTTTGCCGTCGGAAGAAAAGAGGACTTGGCCATTGAGTTCTATCAAGCCCTGGTCGGGGGTTAGGAGGCCGGAGATGCAGCGCAGGATTGATGTTTTGCCGCTCCCTGAAGGGCCAAAAAGGACCAGAACCTCTTTCCCAAGCTCAAGGTTGACATTAAGGGAGAAATCCCCCAGTTTTTTGGAGAAGTGGGCTACTAATATCGGCTTCATTTTTCCTGCAATTTGTTCACGGCCAGGATAAAGGCATAAGCCAAGGCAGCCGTAACTATGACCCAGAAGGAGGCTATGTCCATCCGATTGATTTGGGTTGCAGTGTAAATGGCCAAGGGAATCGTCCTGGTTTTTCCGGGGATGTTCCCGGCCACCATCAACGTAGCACCGAATTCCCCGAGGGCTCGGGCAAAGCTTAGGATGACGCCGGCCAGAATGCCTCGGCCGGCCAGAGGAAGGGTTACATCAACGAAAGCCCTCCACGGAGGCTTCCCCAAAGTCCTGGCGACCATCTCAAGAGATATGTCTACGCTTTCCAAAGCAGCTTTTGCCGTCCGGAACATGAGGGGAAGAGCTACAATCCAGGAGGCCAAAACTGCAGCCTTCCAGGTGAAAAGCCAGCCAAGCCAGCCCAGCGGTCCATTCCTGCCCATTATCACCAAAAGGTAATATCCCACCGAACTCGGCGGAAGGGCTAAAGGCAGAGTCAGGAGGGCTTCTACCAAACTCTTGCCGGGGAAGCGAGCTCTTGCCATTAGTATAGCGAATCCAAGCCCCGTTATAGCGGTCAAAATTGTCGCCACAAAAGCAACCTTCAGCGAAAGGAAGAGCGGGCTTAAATCCATCCCTTCAATCCTCCACGACTTCAAACCCGTATCTTTCCAAGGCTTCCTTCCCCTTGGGCCCGAGGAAATAAGCAATGAAGTCCCGGGCGCATTTTTCGTGTTTAGCTCCTTTCACAATGGCCAATGCTTGCTCAGGCTGCGCGTAATACTCTGCTGGGACCGGGAAGTAGTAGCCCTTGAGGTCAATGATGAGGGAAAGAGGTACAATAGCAGCGGAGGCATCGCCTGCTTCGGCATATTGCAGCGCTTGGGAAACGTTTTCGGCATAGACCAGTTTACTTCTCATGCCCTCCCAGAGGCCTGAGCTTTGCAGGGCCTGGACTGCTGCTTTCCCATAGGGGGAAACATCGGGATTAGCCACCGCTATTTTGCCCGGAATCTGGGCCAAATCCTCAAAGCTTCTGGGGCGATTTTCCCCTTCCGGGGTCCACACCACCAATTTTGTCCGGGCATAGACTTTAATGCTCCCTTCCGCAATAAATCCTTCCCGTGCCAAAGCCTCAATGTTATCCTTATCGGCCAGGATTAGGAGGTCAAACGGGGCACCTTGCCGAACTTGTTGTGCTATCTGGCCTGAAGCAGCGTAGCTTATGCTCACTTTGCACCCCTTAAATTCCTTGGCCAATTCATCCAGAGGCTTTATGAGCACTGGAGCTGCTCCGATGTTCAATTCCTCAGGGGGCTGGCTGCAGCTCTGCAAGGTCAGGGCCAGAATGGCGGCGAATAAAATCAAGGCACGCATTGAACACCTCCTGTCGGGCAATGTCTTCGGTTATGACGTGGCCACTTCGCTCTATCCAAACGATGGATTTTTCGGAGGAGCCCACGTGCTGGAGGAGGTAAATAGGATTATCTGGTGGGACAGATTTATCGGTTCGGGAGTGGATGAAGAGCACCGGGGCTTTGACTAAGCTCAGCTCCCCCCTTAAGTGGGCCAGGAATTTAAGGAGTTGCTCTATGGATTTTGTGGGGTAAACTGGGTAATCCAAATGCTTTGGAGGGACGGATGGGTCTAAGAAATCCGGTGGCCCTTTCTTGACAAAGCGGATGAGGTGTTTGAGGATGGGGAGGAAAAACAGGCGTGGGTCCTTTATGAAGGCGGGGGCTGACAGGGCCAGAACTCCGTCAACCTGGTGGTGGGCGGCGAGGTGGAGGGCGAGGGCTGCTCCCAAGGAAAGGCCTATGGGGAAAACCTTGCGGGTTTTACCCTTAAGCTGCCGATATCCGTCCAGAACGGATTCAAACCAATCTTGCCATGAAGTCTTCTCCATATCCAGGGGCGATGTTCCGTGGCCGGCCAAGAGGACGCCCTTTACGGTGAAGCCATGGTCAGCCAAGAATTCTCCAAGCTCTCGCATCTCCTTAGGAGTTCCCGTAAAGCCGTGGATAAGCAAGCAACCGATTTCATTGCCGGGGAAGAAAAAGGGCTCTGCTCCTTCCATAATCCCTCCGTTTTTGCTTTTAATTTAGCTTTTCCCTTCCCGAAAGTCAAATCCTCCGGGCCGGGGGAGTGCGTCCCAAACTTGCCAGGCTTCTTTACTCGGCTCTTCTTGCCGAT
>JAPWUT010000055.1 GCA_028275425.1 Anaerolineae bacterium
TGGAAATGGCTTCCCAGCACTTTGACCTCGTGATGCTTTTGAACCGCCGGCTTCTTGGCTTTGGTTGCCCGGAGATGGTCTTTACCCCGCAACTTCTGAGGCAAGCCTATGGTGGACACATCCAGTTTCTCCAAACCCCTGAAGGCTTCAGGATAGTAGGCGATACCTGCTGCGGCCATGGAGAGCGATGATGGACCTCATCCTTGCCCCTTTGGCTTACCCCTTCATGGTCAGAGCTCTCATAGCCTCGGTCATTGTGGGAATTGTGTGCGGGGTTGTGGGAAGCTTCGTAGTGTTAAGGGGGATGACTTTCTTAGGCGATGCTTTGGCGCACTCAATCCTCCCAGGAGTAGCAATTGGCTACCTCTTGGGCAGGGGAGCAAAGGGCCCAATGTTCTGGGGAGCCATCCTTGCTGCCATCCTTGCCTCACTTGGAATCGGCGCCATAAGCAAGAGGACCAGGCTCCGGGAAGATGCTTCCATAGGCATAATCTTTGCCGGAATGCTTGCCTTAGGCATCGCCATAATCTCTTCAGTGAAGAACTACGCTGTAGACCTTGCTCACATCCTCTTTGGCAATGTGCTTGCGGTGTCGTGGGGAGATTTGGCCCTGATCGGTGGCTTGGGGGCTTTGGTTATCCTGACTGTGGCTGCTTTCTTCAAGGAATTTATGGTCATGGCCTTTGACCCCGTCCTGGCCTCCACTTTAAGGATAAAGGCCGGAATCCTCAACTACATTTTCCTGGCCGTTATCTCCGTGACGGTAGTGGTTTCCCTCCAGACCGTAGGGGTAGCCTTGGCGGTAGCTTTGCTCATAACCCCGGCGGCTACCGCTTACCTTGTAGCTTCCCGCCTCTTAACCCTGATGGCCATCTCCGCGGCTATAGGGGTTGTTTCGGGAATTTTGGGGCTTTATTTGTCCTATTACTTCGGGATAGCTTCGGGGGCTTCAATAGTCCTTGTGTGCACGGCTTTTTTCCTCATTGCTTTGACTCTTGCCCGCTCGCGAAGGATTTGAGCTATGGACCGAGAAGAGAAGCGCAGCTTTATCCTCAATGTTGTTAATGGAACTCTCTTCAATTTCGCCGAAAGGCTAATAGACCCACCCCTTGTCCTAACCTGGTTTGTGAGCCAGCTGACACGTTCCAACTTGCTTACGGGCTTAGTAGCCCCATTAGGGGATGCCGGCTGGTACCTTCCCCAGATTTTCGTTTCCACTTACGTCCAGCGCATGGAAAGGAAGATGCCGAGCTATACATTCACTGCCGGGATTCGGCTGGCGGCATGGTTGCTTCTGGCTTTGGCTGTATTTTTTGTTGATAACCCTACGGCGCTTCTCGGCGCTTTCTTTTCCCTCTACCTCTTGGCGCGGCTCGTCTCAGGAGTAGCAGGCATCGCTTTCTTTGAGGTCACGGCCAAAACCGTTTCCCCGCACCGCCTCGGCAGTCTCTTCGCCTGGAGGCTGCTTTTGGGAGGCCTTTTGGGGATAAGCGCAGGGTGGATTGTAAATGAGGTACTGAGCCATTCCGGTTTCCCTTTTCCGAAAAACTTTGCCCTCCTTTTCGCCCTTTACTGCCTGATAACTGGGCCGGCAATGGCTGCCTTCATAGCTATAAGAGAACCCCCAGGCCAAGCCAATCCCAATCCTATCACAATCAAGGAGCAATGGCGTAGGGCTGGCCTTCTTCTGAAGGAAGATAAGCCCTTCTTTCTCTTCATCCTCTCCCAAGTTTGCCTTACTTTGGCCGGAGCTTCCGTCCCATTCTTCACCGTTTACGCTACCAAAGTGCTGGGGGCTACATCAGGCCTTTTGGGCCTCTACTTAAGCTTGCGGATAGCAAGCCAGCTGGCTTCCAACCTTCCGTGGGGACGTTTGACCGACCGTTTCGGGGAGCGGTTAATCCTCATCATTTACAGCCTTGGAAACGCAATCACAATCCTACTTGCTTTGGGCATGGCTTTCTGGCCTAAAAACTCTCTTTCCCCTTACCCTATGGCCTTGGTCTTTTCCCTGCAAGGCGCTTTCCTGCCGGCAGGGGCGATAGTAAGTGCAAGTTATCCCCTCAAGCTTTCCCCTGAAAGCGAAAGGCCTCTTTACATCGGCCTATATAACACAGTTATAGGGGTAGCAATGCTCCTTGCGGGCTTGGGAGGGCTCGTGGTAGACCTTGTCGGATTCGTGCCCCTTTTCAGCCTCTCCTTTTTATTCTGCCTCGCTTCCTACTTCCTGGCCCAAAGGCTTCCCTTGTAAACCTGGGTATAATTCCTGTAATGCTCCGCTGCATCTTTGATGCGCCGAAGTAGCTCCGGAGTTACCTCTCCCACAACCTTAGCAGGGATTCCAAGGACCAAGGAGTTTGGGGGGATTATAGAACCCTCGGTTACCACCGCCCCTGCTCCAATCAGGGAATTCTCCCCAACAACTGCTCCTGTAAGCACCACTGCTCTTATCCCGATTAAAACGTTATCGCCGATAGTGCAGCCGTGCAGGATAGCTCCGTGGCCGACCGTCACCCAATTACCGATAATCGTGGGCCTTCCGATATCCACATGCACGACGGCTCCGTCCTGGATGTTGCTTCCTTTCCCTATCACAATAGGGGTTGACAACTGTTGGCGATTTTATTATCATCTATTCCAGCCAGGACGGAGCCGTGGACGGTGAAAGTAAAGCAAGCTTTCCGCTTTGAGCTGGACCCAAACCAAAAGGCCCGCATGGCCTTGGCCAAGCACATCGGGGCCGCACGCTTCGCCTACAACTGGGGCCTGGCCCGCTTGAAAGAGGCTTTGGAGCAAGGCCGCCCTTTCCCTTCTGCCATCCAGCTCCACAAGGAATGGAACCGCTGGAAGAGGGAAAACGCCCCCTGGTGGGTAGAAGTATCCAAATGCGCCCCGCAAGAGGCCTTCCGAGACCTGGAGAAAGCCCTTAAGGCTTGGCGAGAAGGCAGGGCAAACTTCCCTCGCTTCAAGCGAAAGAAGAGCTTGGATGATAACAAGGCACGCCTGACCGGCTCCATCCGGGTTACTCCTCGGCATGTTAAGCTTCCCCGCATCGGGAAAGTCCGCACTAAAGAGCGGACGGACAAACTCCTTGAGCTAATCCAAGCGGGGAAAGCTCGCATCCTCTCGGCCACAATCTCCCGCGAGGCTGACCGCTGGTTTGTTAGCCTAATTTGTGTGGTAGAGCGGCCTGGCCCAGAACCCAGGGAAGTTCGGGGGCCGGAAGACATCGTTGGGGTTGATTTGGGGTTGGAATCGTTCATCACCCTCTCGGATGGAACGAAGGTAGAGGCCCCTAAGCCTCTTAAGAAGGCCCTGCGGCTTTTGGAGCGGCGTTCACGCCAGCTTTCTCGGAAGCAGAAATTCTCCCAAAACTTTAGGAAAGCTTCATTGCGTTTGGCCCGTTTGCACCGTAGGGTTAGGAACATCCGTCGGGATTTCCTGCACAAACTCACGACTTGGCTGGCGAAAACCAAGCCAGTCATAGTCGTGGAGAGCTTAAATGTGCGGGGTTTGTCTCAGAACGGGAACCTTTCCCAGGCTATCCATGATGTGGGCTGGGGGATGTTCCGGCGGATGTTGGAGTATAAGTGCCAGTGGTATGGGGCAAGGCTAATTGTAGTGCCGCAGGACTTTCCTTCAACAAAGACGTGCTCCCATTGTGGGGAGATTGGTCCTCCGCTTCCTCTATCCCAGAGGGTCTTCCGCTGCGAGGCGTGTGGGCTGGAGATAGACCGGGATTGGAATGCGGCGCTTAATCTATGGCAATATGGGCTGGCCACCCTCAACGGCCCTACCGGGAGTTCCCTGGGAAGTAACGCCTGTGGAGAGGGGAGGTTCCCCTCGTTGAAGCAGGAAGCAACCGGTCATTTGTTTCGCCTCAAGGGGTGAAATAAATGACTACGAGTTGCAGAACGGCAATATCCCCTCGCAGGATAACTCCAAACCACACGCTGGATTCAGGCCCTATGGTCACATCGCCGATTATGAAAGCTCCGGGGGCTACGAAAGCCGTGGGGTCAATCTTTTCGGGGTGAAATGCCACGTCCATAGCTACCTCCTGCCCGAAAGGATGGAGAAATTAACGAGCTCTATCCCAAGCTCTTCAACCCTTTGGCGCACTTTGGGGTGACATAAAATTTCAAGCTCCTTTTCCCTGGGGAGAGCGTAGCCGCTGGAGGATAGGAGCTCTTCATCTACAAAGGCGGGGTGGCACATCAGCTCCGTTACCCCTTCGCCGAGGCTTTCCAAAATCGCCAGTAAGTTCTCCAAAGTCACGGCTCCCTCACCGAAGAACGAACCGATAAAGCGGTCCGGAGCGCTAACTGAGCCCGCAAGCTTCTGGTCAACCTCCAGTATGGCTGAAGCCACCTCTCGGGGCAAATCCTTAAGAGGGGAAGGGAGAGAGCCAAGGATAAGGCCAACTTCCTGGGGGTTACGAGGCAACGGGTTGCGGATGGGAAGCCCTTCCTCTTTAGCTACCTCTACGTAGACGGCGAAGAAATGGGGGTGTACATGGACAAAGTGATGGCAATCCAAGTGGTCAGGCTCGCGTCCCACAAGGGTTCGGAATCGCTCAATCTGGGCTTTGAATTCGGCTTTAAGCTCTTCTTGGGAAACCCTTTCAGCCTTTGCCAGCAAGGCCTCTTGGGTCAAGAATAGCCCTTGGGAGTCAACCAAAGAGGGAACCTTTTCTGGCGGCAGGAGGGGCCTCCCAGCCGAGAACACCAGATGCACTCCGGCTCCGAGCGAGGGCGTATCCTTGAGGATAGAAGCTCCCTCCTGAGCGAAAGGCTGGTTCACCATAAAAGAAGTGCTGGTAACGATTCCTTCCTTATGGGCTTTAATTATGCCCAAATTCACCCCTCGGCTCCTCCCGAAATCATCAGCGTTCACGATTAAGTAGCGTGCCATAGCTTCCCTCCCGTTTTTGACTTCAGTATAACTGAAAAGCTGCGGGAAGGGAAAAAGGGGGACACAGCACCCTCCCCGGGGGCATCCTAACCCCCTCCCCTGGTGATAGATTCACGCAATCTTGACGGATAGGTTGCGAGGCTGTATAATTTAAATAGCGGTGGAGAGGTGCGAGAGTGGACGAATCGGCGCGACTGGAAATCGCGTGGGCGTCTAAAACGGCGCCTCGTGGGTTCGAATCCCACCCTCTCCGCCTGAAGGGTTGGCAGCTTATAGCCTGCCAACCCTTGTTTTTTATCCCCTTGATCCTCTTAGCTTGCTCCCACCCAAAGCCATGGAAGCCGGTCCACCACGGCCTCAAACCCCAGGTTTTCGTCCTTTCCGTGGCCGAAAATTCCTCAGGCTTGTGGGCGGCCGTCTACTCCGACCCCGGCCTTTACTTCTCCCCCGATGGCGGACAGAGTTGGCAGCCAGTGAAAGAAGGAATCCCGCCTGGGCCAACTTTTTCCCTCAAACCTGACCCGTCAAACCCAAAGGCCATCTACGTTGGGACTTCGGAAGGAGTGGCGCGGTGCGAGGCCTCGCCTCCTTCCTGCCGCCAAGTGGGGGTAGGGCTACCCATTGCCCGAATCTATGCTTTGGCTTTTTCTTCCGATGGCACGCTTTACGCCTCCCCCGACGAAGCACCAATCCACCGCCTGAGGGGCGAGCAGTGGGAACCCCTTTCTCCTCTAAAGGCCACTGCCCTCACCCTTCTTCCCCATCCCTCTCACCCCTTTACCCTCTTAGCTGGAACTGCCGGCCAAGGAATATGGAAGACCGAGGATGGAGGCCTAAGCTGGCACAATGTTTCTGGAAAATCGGGAGCACGCCATGTTTACGCCTTAGCTGCAAACCCTTCTAAACCATACGAAATCTTCGCCGGGGCCAAAGAAGGGCTGTTTTTATCTAAAGACGGAGGCGAAACCTGGGAGAAGTTCCCTTCTCCTTTCTCTGTCCCCACTGCTCTCCTCTTTTCTTCCGACGGCTCTTTATACGCCGGAGAGCAAGAAGCAAACCCTGCGCTCGGCCGCTTTGGCGTTTACAGGAGCCAGGATGGGGGAAATTCGTGGGAGAGGCTTGAAGGTTTTCCCCCTACTGCTTCCATTTTCACCCTTGCCGAAGGACCCTCAGGCTTATATGCCGGTGGTATCCAAGGCCTGTTCAAAGTTAGCGGCACAACTGCGACTTGGGAGGAGGTTAAGAGCGGTCCTGGAGGCCCCCTCATCTTAGGGATAGCCCTCTCGCCCCAGGGCAATGCCCTTTATGCCATGACCGGTAAAGGCCTATACGTGTCCTCTGATGAAGGCGAAAACTGGACCCCACTTTTGGAAGGCTGGGGAGTTCAAAGCATTGCTTTTCACCCCCATGACCCCGAAACCTTTTACATCGGAGTTATAGGGCACGGGGTATGGATGGGGGGAAAGTGGGAGCCGATAAGCTTTTCCCTGGCCGGTTTAAGCATCCCTTTCTTACTCATAGACCCCTACAATCCCGACTATTTCTACGCTCGCATATCTTATGACCGCCTTTACCGTAGCTCTGACGGCGGCCGAACTTTCAAGAGCATATGGGAAGGGATGAAACTGAGCGATGAAGTCCTATGCTTGGCCTATGACTATAACAACCCCGGAACGCTCCTGGCCGGAGCTACCGAAAACCTCTACATCACCCGCAATCGGGGCGATTCTTGGGAAATAATGCCTGGACCATTTCAGGGTCAAAGCATTCTGACCGTGGCTTTTCACCCCACCAAGGCCGGCCAAATCTATGTTGGGGCTACAAGAGGCCTATACGTAAGCCACGATTACGGCTTAACCTGGCAAACCGCCGGCTTCCAGGACGTAACCGTCTCGGCCATAGCATTTGACCCCCGAAACCACGATGTCATCTACATTGGGACAAGATACTCAGGCCTATTTCGTAGCCGAGATGGGGGAAATACCTGGGATTTCATCGCGGATGGGTTGCCGCTTGAGGTTAGGCAAGTGCTCATAAGCCCAAGGGGGACAATCTTCGTCCGCACTCCGGATGGAATTTATAGGTCGGCCCAAAGATGAGGATATTGCTTGCTTTCCTCTTAATAGCTATAGCCCTGAATTTGCCCGCCCCACCTTCTTCGGGGAAAATCCGCTTCGGCATCCACGTTCTGGATGCCCGCGACTATACTCTCAAGAAAGCTCAAGAATTAGGGGCCACTTGGGTCATTTACCCTGTCCTTTGGCGCGACATTGAGCCCTATCCTGGCCGATACAACTGGGCCGGGTTGGACCTCGCCCTCCAAGCCATGGAATACTATCGGCTTAACCCTGTCTTCAGGGTTGACCACCCTCCGGCCTGGGCTTCCCTTACCCCTTATCCCAACTCTCCACCTAAGGAGCCTGCCCTATATGCTGACTTCTTACGCAAACTTTCGGCGCGCTACAGGGGTCGGGTCAAAGCTTACATCATCTGGAACGAGCCAAACCTTGCCCAAGAATGGGGCAACCTCCCGCCCGATCCCGCAGAGTATGCCTCTCTCCTCAAAGCTGCTGCCCAGGCGATAAGGGAAGCGGACCCGAAAGCCACAATTGTGAGCGCAGGCCTTGCTCCTACAAATGAAAAAAGCGCCAAAGCTATGGATGACCGCTTATACCTCAAGCAACTTTACGAAACGGGCGCTGCCGATTACTTTGACGTCTTGGGGGCTCACCCTTACGGCTTCGCCTACCCTCCAGATGACCCCCGCGGTGCTCACGATGGCCTCAACATGGCCAGGCTTGAAGACCTGCGGGAAATCATGGTCGCTTACGGGGATAGCGATAAAGAGGTCTGGATTACGGAGTTCGGCTGGACAACGGAAGGCTATGGTGTCTGGGCCTGGACTGAAGTCAGCCTTGAGGAGCAAGCCAGTTACTTGGTAGAAGCGGTAAAAATGGCTGCTTCTCGCTGGCCGTGGGTCGGGATGATGGCCGTTTGGCACTTAAGTTACGGAGAGGTTGAGCTGGCTTACCGCGGCTTCAACCTCCTAAACCCTGATGGCTCTCCGAAGCCGGCCTGGGAAGCTCTCAGAACCTTAGCCCGCACTTCCCCCTACATTCGTCGTGACCCCCTCCCGGAACCCCAATCGCCTCAGCGCATCACAATCCTTGCCCATGACCAAACCGTGCACCTTGGGGACAGCGAATACCCATACCCTTGGGAACCCCTTTACCTTTTGCGCAATCCGAGCCCCTTTTGGGAATGGGCTTTCTACGTCCGCAAGCCTGAGGGAAAATGCTGGCTCTTGACCTTGGAGCTAATGCAGAGCAACGAGCAAGGGAACAAGCTATTTCTGAATGGAAGGGAAGTGGCCACTCTCCCAGCCGAAGTCTGGGAAGGGGTATGGGTGAACTTCCCTGTGGAAATAGCCCCTGACGTACTCAGAGAAGGCCGCAACGAGATAGCGGTAAAGATCAGCAAGCGCATACCCCCTTGGCAGCACGACGACCTAATCTGGGACGACCTCCAATTTCGCCGTGTAATCCTGCAAGAAACGAAATGTCTCCCCTGACTCCCTTCCCTGTTTCAGGTAGAGGACAAACTCGCCCCGAGTGGGGCCGAAGCGGGGGGCCAGGGGGCTTGCCCCCTGGCGGGGGGTTTGGGGGATGTGCCCCCTTTCCGACCTAACCCCCTGACCCCCTGAAGTTTGGCTCTTTAACAACTTAAGAGGGCTTGGAAGGTAGGGCAAAATGGCCTTTTCAGACCCTAAATACGGGCTGCTCCAAGCACTACATTACATAAACCCAAGTATTCGTGATCCCCGGCCAAACTGCCCGAAAATCGGCAAATTCCCACCAGGCTGACCTTAGCTCCCGTAGAAGCGTGTTCAATGACCACCGGCCCCCTCCCCGCCGCCAGCGGCCAGGATTTGAAGGCCCACGGCATAATCCCCAAGTCCGATACCCAGCCAAAAGCAAAACCCCGTATACCCATGCACTCCATTGAACCGATGAAACTGCAGACCGAGGATTCCAACACTGCTTCTCACCCAGCCCAAATCCACTCTTTAACTCCCGATGCTCTACCTCCAACTCCCAACGCTGCCAAGCCCAGGCCAAAAGAAATTCCACAGGCCAAGGAAGCTTCCACTCCCCTCCTTCCCAAATTGCCGATACCACAAAGAAAGCCGGGGGACGCCGAACACGCTTCTTCTTCCCCTTACCAACCTTCCGGTCACAGCCGCGAACCACTATCACAA